>JABHSO010000211.1 GCA_018669845.1 Gammaproteobacteria bacterium
ATCCAACCAGCTTACTGATGGCCGTATGGGTGTTTTGGCCTCGCCCACCACAACAGGTATGCCATTTATTATAAATACTACATCGGGTATCTTGGTTTCACGGTGATGAATACGGAATTGATTGGTAACGATATATTGATTATGGGTTAAATCATCAAAGTCTATTAAGCGCACTGGAACATGGTGATTATTCTCACCAAAGGGCATGGTTTTCTCACCCGTTAACCATTTAAAGAACTCTTCATTGGCTTTGATTAAACCAACTTGATTCACCGAAATTAAAATAGCGCGAAGTTTGTAGATTACTTCCTCTGCTAATTCTGGTTTGGATGCAATCTCAGGGTTAAGACGTAATAAGGCTTCTATTACCTGAGTTTCAATCATCACCTCATTTACACCACGACCAAGCTGTTCTGGCGATTGATACTGCCACTCTACACTATAAAAACTTTTAGGCTCAGCGATAGATTCTTTGTTTAGGTTTACACCACTTAGCTGATGAATAATGTAATGCTCTACACTATTTAATTCGGTAAACCCCATACCTAAAATACCTTATTTATTAGACTTTTCATCAGTGTCTTATAATTTTCAGAAACATCCCTAGCATTTGTTATTGTAATATCAAAAAGCTTCACTTTAGAAATAAAATGTAGTTTTATATCATCAGGTAGGTTGGGTATTTTTATTAAACCAAAATCTCCCTTATTTAAGATTGGCACTACAGAATTTGCTGCACGAGATACTATTTTGGAATTAAAAATGGATAAGACATTATAAAGATAACTAGAATCAACTGTTGAAGCTGGAATTATTGTGTTAATTTGTTGATTCGTTACACAAAACTCAGTAGAAATAGCTATTTTACCTACAGATGCAATGCAAACAACCATAACTGAATTTGGAGGTATTTCTCTAGATAATTCAGCACCTTTTTTAGTTATATATCTTTCTGTCTTAGTTATATATGCTGATTTATCAAAAATATCTGCAGGAGTTACAAATTGAACATCACCACCCCAGTATGAAGTATTTTTAGTCGATGGTGTAGAGCCGGTAACAATTTCCCCAAAGTCTTTAATTTGTTTTTCTTTAATTTTTTTTTTGAAAAATTCTTTTAAAGCTACAGTTTTAGTTATTAGTAATTTTTTCAAGACGACATCAGAAGATGCAACACATGCTTCATTGGATAATAATAATTTAGCTAAACCACTCTGTTTATATTTAGGTGGAATCAAAAAATCTTGATGCTTAAGTGTCCCCCAATTAATTGTTGGTGACAACGACCCTACAGATATATCTACCGCACGATGCATAAATAAATCTGAATGCAAAAAAAATGGAAGCAGTTGTGGATCAATCACATCTGGATTAGCTCTGAGCACTAAAGCATGTGCAGAACAAAACCCATCAGTAGTAGCGATACCGGCTTTGCGTTGATACGCACGACGACGACCAAAAATAATATCACCCTTATAAAACTTTAGCTTCTGTCCATTTACATCATCAGGTGTACCAAATCGTTTAATATGTAAAGATTCTGAGTCAAGATGTTCCAAGCCGACATAAACTTTTAAATCCGTATTATTGGGATCAACTCGTTCTGAAATATTTTGTACTATTTCATCAAATCGATAGGCTTTCCAATCAGATTTATCTAGATTATTAAGATCGATTTCTCCGGTTGCCATGTTTAAGATAGCTCCCGGAATAACTGATCCATGCTCATCACTAGATTTCGGCTAGAAGTCTCCAAGGTTGATAATGCCTCATTCAAGCTTACTTTCTCTTTACTTGTATCTACATTACTCACATATAACGCCATATTCAGACTAGCTTTATGTGAGAGTACATCTTGAATGCTCACTACTTTACAGTACCCCTCTTCATCTTTATATGCTTTATATGCGTTGTAAATTTTTTCGATATGGTTAGGTTCTAGGTAGGAGATATTCTTATCTTGCCGCACGTCTTGTATAGCATTAATTATTAGAATTTCACCCTTCTTTCTCTTTTCTTTATTAGTTTTGGTAATAAGTAAACAAGCTTCCATAGGTGAGTTATAAAACAGGTTTGGCCCTAAACCAATAACACATTCCACCAAATCCTCTTCTAACATCTTGCGACGCATATCTGCCTCTGCATCACGGAATAAAATACCATGCGGCCAAAGTGAGATAGAGCGACCATTTTCTACATCCAAACTTTTTTGAATATGCTGTTGAAATGCATAATCCGCACAACCTTGTGGCGGCGTTCCCCATAGGTTTCGTCCAAACGGATCACTTTCAAAAGATTTTCGATCCCATGATTTAATTGAGTATGGTGGATTTGCCAGGATGACATTAAATTTCTTTAGCTCGTCATTTTTGATTAAACCTGGGTTTGCTAAGGTATCACCACGCACTATGTCGAACTCTTCAATACCGTGCATAAACATATTCATGCGGGCAATGGCTGAGGTGAGTAGATTAATCTCCTGTCCGTAAAGTTTGAGAGTGCGATATTCTTTACCTTCGTCTTTTAAATGCAGAGCACAATTTAGCAGTAAACCACCAGAACCACAGGTGGGGTCATACACCGATTCACCGGGTTGTGGGTTCATGATCAATGTCATCAACTTCACCACCGTACGGTTAGTATAGAACTCGGCAGCGGTGTGACCGCTATCATCTGCAAATTCTTTAATCAGGTATTCGTAAGCATTGCCGAGTTTGTCATCGGGTACTTTACTGAGATTGAGTTTATGCTGAGAATAATGCTCAATTAGATTGGTGAGCATTTCATCGGAGAGACGATCTTTATTAGTCCAACTGGCATCACCAAAAATACCATGTAAGGTATCAGGATTGGCTTGTTCGATAGCACGCATAGCATTTTGTAGTGCCTGACCAATATTGGTGGTTGTTTCACGCACATCATTCCAATGCGCACCCTCTGGAATTAAAAAGTGATGATTCTCTGCAAACGTAGCGTACTCAGTGTCACCATCACTTTCGGTTAATGCGCTTTCAAACTCTTCATCATAAACATCAGAGATACGTTTGAAAAATAACAACGGGAATATGTACTGCTTATAGTCACCTGCATCTATAGTGCCACGCAAAGCTGTAGCTGCGCCCCATAGATATTTTTCCAGTTCTTGTTGAGTCATCATTTGATAAATTTCTCCAGCACTGACTTAAATTTATCTTCTGCATCTAAACTCGCTTGCCAGGCTTGCTTTAAATCAGCCATCGCCTCTTCGACACTCGGTAGATTGTCTTCGATGATTTTTTCAACGTAGAGAGGAATATTCAGGTTGAAGTCGTTTTCTTGTAGGTCATCAAATGTAGTGACTTTGACGTAGTTTTCTACATCTACAAAACCTTTTAACCAATCATATATCTGCTGTACATGATTGGGTTCGAGGAAATTCTGAGCACGACCTACTCGGATTTGATCGGACGCATCTATGAATAATACTTTGCCTTTTTTCTCTGGTGCTTTGCTTTGTCTAAAAGACAAAATGCATGGAGCCAATGGTGTACCGTAAAAAATATTTGGACCTAAGCCTATTACAGCTTCAAGCATATCTTGCTCTAACAATGCTTTACGGATTTTTTCTTCAGCCCCTTTACGGAATAACACACCATGAGGAAGTACAAGTGTCATGCGACCGGTGCTGTTCATGGATTTAACCATGTGCTGCGCCCATGCCATATCGCCATTACCTTTTGGCGGTACTCCGGCGATATTGCGCCCGAAGGGATCATTAGCCCAGTTATCAGCGCCCCAATCTTTTAGGGAGAACGGTGGATTGGCAATAACGCAATCGAAAGTTTTTAAGCCATCAGCCTCGAAGAACGCTGGGTTACGTAGTGTATCGCCTCGAAGGATTTCAAAGTCTTCTATGCCGTGTAAGAACATGTTCATTCTGGCAATGGAGCTAGAAGTCAGGTTTTTTTCCTGACCGAATAGTTTGAGAGTTCGATAGTCTTCATTATTATTTTTCAGGTCATTGACGCATTCAAGCAACATGCCGCCTGTTCCACAGGCTGGGTCATAGATGGTTTCACCTTCGTGCGGATCGAGAATTAAACCTAAAAGGTGAACGACTGAACGAGGGGTATAAAACTCACCTGCCTTTTTATTAGTTAAATCGGCGAAATGTTTGATGAGGTATTCGTATGCCTGGCCAAGCATGTCGGGGTTGACGTTTTCATTACCCAGTGTGTATTGAGAGAAGTGCTCTATTAAATTTATTAGTAGTGCATCCGATAGTTTATTTTTGTTACTCCACTGGGCATCTCCAAAAATCCCGTACAGAAATTCCTGGTTGGCTTGCTCGATACCCCGCAGGGCCTTTTCTATTGCAAGCCCAACATTTGTGGTCGTTTCACGTACATTTAGCCAATGACAGTTTACTGGGATTTCAAAACGATGCATTTCTGGTAGTGAAGCATATCCCTCATCTCCTCCAGACTCTTCCAGGGCAAGTCGATATTCTTCATCATATACATCAGAAATACGTTTGAAGAATAATAATGGAAAGATATATACCTTAAAGTCTGACGCATCTACCGGGCCTTTTAAGATCCAGGCAGCTTTTGAGAGGTATTGTTCTAATTGGGATAAAGTTAGCTTATTCTGCATTTTCGAACATCTTTATTTTGGTTTTCAATTCCATAACTTTATTATATTTTCCTGGTCTCTATTCAATTAAGTTCAAATCAAACTTAATATCATTTTCGGTGTGCCTACAGGTCACACCCTCATGCCCTTTAAAATTCCTACATCCCCAAAACAACCCATTGCGGCCTTCTCGCTGTACCATTTCACCACCGCACTCGGGGCACGTTGGGATCCAGGAGCTACACTCTGGGTTTATACATACCTTAAATCTGCCTAACCGCTGCATAACCGATCCACAAGAACTACATCCATTCTCAGTATGATTACATAATGGATAGTTATTGCACCCAAAAAACTGACCATACGAGCTTTTTTTCTCAACTAATGAGCCAGTCTTACATTTAACACAATGAATCAACTGGAATAACTGTTGGGCGAGACTAGTCTCGAATTCATCTAGCTCTACTAGATATTTTTTGTCTAGTAGTTCGATAACAAATTCCGAGGCAACCGCCATGTCGGCTATCAAATAGACACGTTTCTTTGCTCGAGTGATGGCCACATAGAACAGTCGACGCTCTTCTGCATAAGCGTACTCCTCTAACCTGGGAAGCAATGCATCTAGTAATGGATGAGTGACTTTTTGCGAAGGAAAACCATGCTTACCTTTTTCCATACCTAAAATGACCACATAGTCAGCTTCCTTACCTTTTGATGAATGAATTGTACAGCATTCTAGAATCAGCATTGGTACTTCAGATTTCAACTGCCGTAACTGAACCTTACCGGGTAGGTTGAAACCAAACCGCCCCATCAGATACACTTTAGCTCCATTATCGGCAATTAGCGCTATTCGCTTCAGAATTGCGACTAATCGTTCATCTGGCCTGGAGTCATTGAATTTTTGGCGGTTATCTGCACGCAATATTGAGACTGCTGGCTTAGTAACCGTCGTATGTGTTTTGAGTGCCTTTTTAACCTGGGCCGGATTTTCAAGAACAAATCGTGAAGCAGTATCACAAATACTATTATTAAAACGAAAGGTATAATCGAGAGCCGTTGTTTTTGTTGCCCCGAAGATTTGACTAAATTTTGTGGTAAACCTTATATCACTCCCGGTAAATCTATATATCGCCTGCCAATCATCACCGACGCAAAACAGAGAACAATCTCTGGTAGACGCCTTGAGCAACTGGACTAACCGCGCTCGAGGTTCTGAAATATCCTGGAACTCATCTACCAAAATATACTCCCATGGGGATTTAAACCGTCCTGATTTGACGTACTCAATCGCCTTACCGATCATGTCATCGAAATCAATATGCTGATGCTCAGAGAGTAACCCCATATAGTCATCAACTATCGGCAACAGCAACTTCATCACTGCACTCATCTGCGATGAATTCTCAACTGTATCGATTGCTGCTTGCAGTTTTCCTTCTTCGTAGCAGTTAGCCCTATAGCGCTTCAATAAGACTGCAAGCAATTTTGAAAACTCGCTTATTGCACCAAATTCTCTTAATGTTTCCAGGACCGATTCAGGCGGTAGCGGGCTAGACAAAACCCCTGCTTTAAACAACGACTGGTCCAATTCTTTTAACAAGGAGCCTTCTACTAGTTGGTAGTGAAAAGCTTCTAGCAGTATGGTTTGATTTTGCTCATGAAGATTTCGCTTCCATTCAATACCAGCATGGTACCTTTCACGGTTAATATAAGGGGCAGTGTTACCATTTCGATCAATACCAAGATATTCAAGATAGATACCATATTCAGGCAAGTAGAAATCTGGTTGATATTGGCGAAAATCCAAACCTCTGGTGGAGTGCTCGTAGGCAGCTTCGTATACGTACTCTATTCCCTGCTTAAATAGATGATTAGCGACAAGACATTCGCCAAGGCTTTTGACTAATTCGCCTTTTAGCGTTCTGATATCGTTCGCGAGCACATATTCAAAATATTCTCCTTCCGTTTTAAAATCGAATGGATTAGCTTTTGGGTATAAATATTCTTTAAAGTATTCAAGCGCCAAACTGCGGTAATTTTTTTCTTCTAGTCGGGTTTCAAACCATTGATTAACATGTTGGGCTAACAAAGCATCATCTTCTGCTAGAGGTGATACTGAAGGCTGGGCTCCTTCAACTGTTGCAATAATATTTTTGCCCAACTTATGGAATGTACTAGCTACAACTCCATTGCCAGGCATTCGGAGTTCGAGCCTTTCCTGCATTTCCTTAGCCGCTTTATTTGCGAAAGCAAGCATAAGAATTTGATTGGGTTTTGCCTGTTTGCTCTCAATTAGAAAACCAGCACGCCCAATCATGGTACTAGTTTTCCCGGTACCAGCCCCAGCCAGAACTAAATTGTTATCTTCATCGATGATACATGCTTCGCATTGCCTTACCGTAAGAGGGTTGCTTTCAACTCCGTCAAAATAGCTAGCATATTTATCTTTCATGCTAGCCACGTACCGATCCCTTAAACGTTCTACATCTTCAGGTTTCAACTTCGCAACATCAAAGATATATCTAAATAGATTTAAGTTACTTTCAGTAACTTCACTTGCATCCGGCAGCTTGTGAAACTTTTGGACAGTTTTTTGAGCAAGCTGTTGCACATATTTCAACCGTGAACTGCGCAAATACCCCTTTCCTACAATCGTTTTTATTTTATGTGCTGATCTAGCAACAACGGGGATCAATTGCTCGATCCAATAGAGACGCATCCATAAATACAGTTCTGCAGCGTCATGTTTACGTAAACCACCAAACTTCTTAATACCTTTGTCTGTTTTAACTACCAATTTTGAAAAGAAAACGCCATGGACACAGACAGCTTCACCAGCAAGAGACTCAGTTAAAACCAAATATTTATCACCAGATTTAGTCTTTACACTTAAACCATTTTTATCCAATGAAAAAGTTGCTGCCTCTGCACCTATTAACTGCATTATCCAGTGTGGTGCTACTGATTTTCTTTTGCTATTCAATTAGCCTCACTCTAAATTTATTAAATGGCCTGAGTGAATCTGCATTTCGGAAATGCAGAACATCCCATAAATTTATTTCCTGCATTCACCCCTTTTTTTGCAACTCTTTCGAGTAGTTCACTGCCGCACCTGGGACATTGTGTAATTATATTTTCAGAAACAAGTTCATCTTGAGTAGAATCTAGACCTGTACTCTTTGTGCTTATTTTAGTTTTATCAGGTTCAGCCTGAGTAACATCAATCCCAAATTTCTTTTGATAATTAGTTAAAGGTGCGGGCTTATGAAATGGAACTAAACTCTCCGCCAGGTTTTTTAATGTATCCTGCCCGATTACTTTACTTATTGTGACCACGTCTTTAAATGATGCCTCATCATTTTGCTTCTTTATTAATGAATATAGAGCATCAGATTTAATTACTGAGGAGGTATCAAATATTGTTTTTTTGGGTCTTGTTACTTTTGACTGAGGAGATACGATCACGTAATTTTTGAATGAGGGCTTAATTCTTAATCCCAGTCTTTTAGGAAGAAGGTCAGTGTTTGATTTAAAAAACTTCTGTAATAGATAAATATGACGCTCATTTTGCTCAATGGGTGACTCTACGGCTTTCGTTCGACCTCCAAAATAAATCAAAAATTCAGCGTCATCAGTTATCTTCATTCCGTTGGAATAATTTTTAGACTCAAGAACATAGAACTCTAAAAATCGATTTATGAGTAAATGATCTATTTGCGCAACTTGACCATTATGTTCAATCCTAAAGTCATGGAGTATTGCCCAATTTTTTGATTCACCAAAGTGGAAATCTAAAAAATATGCGGAAGTATTTTCACCTTTAATGCCTGATCTCAGAATCTTTATTTCAGTATCAACTGATTTCTTTTGGCCAGGAGATAAATTCTGTTTTTGCAGAGATTCCAGCAGCTCAATTTGATGTTCAATTGAGTCTTTTTCTTTTATTAACACTTGATTTGTTCCATTTTTATATTTTTGTCCAATCAACCTAAAAATCAATCGTTGATACTCTCTTTAACCGGTATACATCAATGAACTGTGTAAAACGGCTTCCAGGTTTATTCTTTTTTTATTTAAGGGTTCATCATTCCTGGCAGCTCCTGTGCCGCCACATCAAAGGTATATATACAATCTAGTGTCTCTCCTAAGTTCTTTGATGCAAAATTTGCCTTATTGACGATCAGAGCATCAGGGAAATCTGCTATTTTTTGCTTGCCCCCTGTTTTAATAGACTTTGCATTCTTAAAATCCACTAAAGCTCGCCATACAGATTGGCCATCTTCAAAACAAATGGTCGGTTCTTCAAATAAAGCGCTAATTACCTGTACTATGCCTTCCTTATCCTGATTGTACTTTTTACCTTTGAGTGTCCAGATTGTCTCAACCAGTACAACATCCGTGATTAATACCTTTTGTGAACCTTGTATGACAGCTGATGCCTTCTTTGATTGTTTGGGGTCATCATTCAACAAATAACGCAATAGAACATTGGTATCAATTGCTATCATGAAGAGAGAGCACTGTGTAATGAAGATTCATCACTGAGTCGCTTATCTATCTTAATATCCTTCAATAATCCACTGGCG
>JABHSO010000063.1 GCA_018669845.1 Gammaproteobacteria bacterium
AAAAAGTTTTTTTAAGCTTAAGAAAGCATCTCATGCTCTAAATATATTGGAATTTAGAAATAACTAATCCCATTCTCTTCCTCTGTGGTGAATAATATTTTCAATGAGATAGGATAGCTGAGCCTCAGGGGTAATCAGGAATGTTTATGACAAAGGAGTTCAGCTACTATTTGCAAAATCTCTAATCAGAACTACTATTATTGTAGTGTTATTTAAATTTGCTGTGTTGAATCTAAATAATTCTTCAAATAATAATATAAACCTGAATATTGATTCCATGATTACTCAGAACTCTCTTTCTTTCTTATGCTGAACTAACGTCGGGTATAGCGTTGTGTTTGGCATTAAATATATTATTTTACTGGCTGTCATCTTATTGAGCCTACTAGCTTTTGGACTGGTTTGGTATACCACAGAAACTTATCAGCAATTAGTTTTTGATGATCACAGGCAATCTATACAGAATTTGCTGAAATATCGAACTTCGGAAATCTCTCAAACACTTATAAAAAAGCAGGTGAAATTAGCCAGTCGCATGCAAAGTGATGAGGGGTTTCATCAGGCCCTCGCTACAGGTGACCTGGAGTCGCTTAATGCCCATTTAAAACAAAGACTCAGTCAGTCGGTTTCCAGTACTGAAAATGTGCATTTAAAGAGTATTTTACTACGCAATGCTGATGCTAGCTTAATGGCTGCAGCATATGAGGATGATGCTAATTCCTATAATGGCTGTCCTGTCATTATTGATCAGATAAGAGAAGGAAATGAACAGTCCAGACAAAAAGCTAAAATTACTCTCTGTACTTTGAATAATAATCTGATGTCAGAAGTGGTGGTACAAACAGGTACTCAGGAATCTGCTGCTTATATTCATATTATCGCCTATCTGGGGGATGAGCTAATATCGATAGGTGATGAAATTAATTTGCCTATAACCATTATGGGAAACCGGGGCTTAAAGTTATATCAATCACCTTCATGGCTGGAAGTTAATCAAAGTAAAAATAATTCAACACCTGTTCTGTATACCTTGTATGGAGATGATAATGTGCCGGGTTTGGTTATTTCTAGCATATTTGATGAGAGGTTACTGAGAAATCAGGTTGATTCAGTGTATTTCAATATTATCATTGTTGCAGGGACAGCTACTTTTTCAACTCTATTGTTAGTTTTATTGTTGCTATTTTATTCTTTTAGACCCATAGATAAAGTCAGAGAATCATTGGGAGAAGTATCAAATGATCGCTTTGTCCCCATAAATGTTGAGAGTCTTCGTAATGAGTTACGAGATTTTGCTTTAGCTTACAATGCAATCATCCTGGTTCTGGAAGATGCTTCTCTGAAGCACGAAGTTGCTGAGAGAGATTTACGTTCTGAACGTGATTTTATTTCTAAAACTCTGGATTCAATAACCGATGCTGTGCTAGTGGTCAATTCCGATCGAATACTTAAACTGGTGAATCCAGCAGCTGAAAATATGCTGGGTGAAAGAGAACTGGACCTGAAAGGTTATGCCTTTGATAATATTGTTACCTTTTTTTCAAACAGATCGCTCTCCCATATAGTGAGCTGGGAAAAGTTGCTAATTAATCCACAGCAGTTAGTGAAGCTGTATTACCAGGGAAAAGACAGTGTTAAAGAGCTGGAAATGATGGCATCTCCAATGCTTGATCTGGATCGGGAAGATGTTGGTTATGTGCTGATTTTTAAGGATATAACTGAAGACCGTATGTTGCGCCGTAAAATCAATTATGAAAGTCGACATGATAAGTTAACATCATTACTTAATCGTAAAGCGTTTGAAACTAAATTTGATGACATGATTGCTGAATCGTATCAATCATCTTATCAACATGTTCTGGTGACTATAAATATTGATCATTTTAAAGTGATTAATCAAAGCTGCGGTAATGATGCAGGGGATCTACTGCTTAAACAGGTGGCTAAAATTTTGAGTCAAAATGTACGGAAGTCTGATTTACTTTCCCGATTGGGACCAGATGAATTT
Organism: Gammaproteobacteria bacterium; assembly: GCA_018669845.1. Taxonomy (GTDB): domain Bacteria; phylum Pseudomonadota; class Gammaproteobacteria; genus JACNJF01. Next base: position 2,009 of record JABHSO010000063.1, read on the forward strand.
GGTTTGATATTGGCCTATGCAGAGCTTTCGGTAGCGGCTGATACAGTAAACGATATTTTGGCAAATATCTGTAAGACAGGTTTTAACTGGGAAGATGTTGAGTATCCGGTAACAGCAAGTGCAGCATTGATATCTTTTAGTGATATTGAAGATGATTTTTCAGAAGTGTTTTCCAGGTTAAACTCTGGCGCAATGCTGGCAAAACAAAATGGAGGGAATCAATATTACCTGATTGGAGATGATGACATTAAGGTGCAGGAACATCAATCTAACCTGTCCTGGGTTGCAAAGATTAATACAGGATTTGTCGATAAACGCTTTGAGTTATATGCCCAGCCAATTGTCCCTGTTGATGGTGAAAAAGATAAACTGTTTTATGAAATATTAATCAGATACCAGGATGAAGATGGGGTGCTTATTCAACCGGTTGAATTTTTAGGTGCTGCAGAGCGATTTAATTTAATTGAAAAAATTGATCGTTGGGTTATTTCGGAAGCTATTCACTGGATTGTAAAAAATCCTGAGCTTAAAGATAAGGTTCAATTAAGTATTAATATTTCTGAAGCAAGTATTATGTCCAGTAGTTTCCATCGCTTTTTGTTCCAGATTTTGCAGACTGACCTGGTTGATGCGAGCAATTTTTGTTTTGAGGCGACAGAAAGTTCATTCGTAAAAGATGTGGAAAAGTCGGTTGAGTTTATTAAAAAGCTAAAGAGTTTAGGGGCTAAATTTTCACTGGATGATTTTGGTAGTGGATTATCTTCTTTGACCCATTTACAACAATTCCCATTAGATTATTTGAAAATTGACGGGGTGTATGTTGAAAATATTTTGAAATATGATTATTCCACTGTTTTTGTCAGTTCGATAACGAGAGTGGGACACAGTATGGGAATAAAAGTTATTGCAGAATCAGTGGAGTCTATTGAGATACAGAATAAATTATCAGAATCTGGTATAGATTATTTGCAGGGTTCTATTATCGCTAACCCTGCTCCTCTAGAGGAAATAGATTTCAATCAGCGTTACTGAGCAATCAATAACGCTAATTAAATTTGACTATTTTTATTTATTACCCAGAGTCAGTTGTTGAAAAGTTGGAACAGTATAGTTTGACAAAATTTCATTCCGATCATTGAGTGCTCTGGTATGTACTAGCTCTTTAATGGTATCCATTTCAAGATAAGGCGTCATCATGTGAAGAAATTCATATTGATAAGTTGAGATATGGCGAGAATGACGAAAACCTACCTTGATCATACTGTCTGGGAATAGATGGTTTGCGCTAATACAGTCCAGCTCATCATCATGCTTCTGACCTTTTGCCATTTCCGCAATAATCCCCACACCAAAACCTAATCGAACATAAGTTTTAATGACGTCGGAATCGGTTGCAGTAAAAACCACATTGGGTTCCAGATTTGCATCATGGAAGGTTCGGTCTAGTTTTGAACGGCCTGTTAAGCCCAGCATATACGTTAAAATTGGATAGGCGGCAAGATCTGCCAGGGTGATTTCAGCTTTTGTGGTCAGCCCATGTCCTTTAGGAACGACTATATATCTATTCCATGTATAGGCAGGAATTGTGACCAGTTCATCGAACTCATCAATGGTTTCTGATGCTAAAACAAAATCAACAGAATTGTTAGCAGCCAGCTTGCACATGGCCTTAGGATTGCCCTGATGTACCTGCAAATCAATACGTGGGTATTTGCTGCTATATTGCTGCAGGATGGGCGGTAGAATAAATTGAGCCTGAGTATGAGTTGTGGCAATAGTTAAGCTGCCTCTGTTTGCATTTGAATACTCTCTGGCCGCCTGTTTAATGCTCTTAACATTGTTTAGCAGAGATTCCACGTGCTCCAGAACAGCATAGCCGGCGGGTGATATACCCGTTAGCTTTTTGCCGGAGCGCTCGAATATTTTAATATCCAGCTCTTCTTCAAGCAGTTTAATCTGGTGGCTAACGCCAGGTTGGGAAGTATAAAGTTCTTCAGCTGCTGAAGAGACGTTAAGGTTATTTCTTACTACCGCATCAAGGAAGCGTAATTGTTGCAATTTCACAGTAAATTCTCAGTGGTCACTTGTTTGTTATAGGTTTTAGTTATAGGGCCATGATTCTACAAGCATATGAAATACAATCAATCTTTTTGTTATAAGAATGTAATATTTCTCACAGAAGGTTGATTGTTTAATTGCTTCCTGGTGCTTTAGAGTGTTTTATTTATTGCCTTTGAGTATATGAAAACAGGGGCTTATCCCCGCTTTTTTAAACTGATGATGAAAGGTTAATCATTTTAGATGTCAAAATTAATGAGTAAAAATGGCCTGTCTGTGTCTCTATAACATGAAAACTTAACGTACCACGGGTTGCAATTTCTGCTAGGTAAACTATAAAAAGAGAACTTCAATTAATTATTCGAATAAAAAAATGAAATTTTTATTGTTAATTCTTATGTTCAACGTTTCCACATTATTGGCGGCAGAAGTTGAAGGTAAGATTAACATAATGACCGAAGTGTACCCTCCTTATAATATGCAGGTAGATGGTAAGCTTAAAGGTATTTCTGTTGAAATACTGGATGTCATGCTTGAGCGGATGGAGCTGGATCAAAATAGTAGTGACGTTATATTAACCAACTGGTCCAGAGCATATTCGATGCCTTAAAGAAAAAAGATTATATGGTTTTCTCAACAACCCGAACGACAAAAAGAGAAAATTTATTTAAATGGGTCGGTCCGATTGTCGAGACTAAAATAGGAATTCTAGCTCCAAAAAGTAAACATATCACCCTTCGCTCATTGACCGACCTGAAGCAATATCGTGTGGGCGCAGTATTAAAGGATATTGGTGAGCAATTAATCCTGGAAGGCGGTGTCGATAAAAAACATATCCACTCTATTAGTGGCCAGAATGCGATTGAATTATCATTCAAGAAAATGGATAACAATAGAATAGATATGTTTGCCTATGATTTTGTTGTGGCTAAATATCAGGCAAAACTAAAGGGATATAATGTTGATGATTATGAAGAAATATATACTTTGAAAGAAGCAGAGCTTTATTATGCATTTAATAAAACCACCAGTGATAAAACTATTGCTAAATGGCAAAATGCATTAGATACCATTAAGGATGATGGAACCTATAATAAAATTTTAGCAAAGTACTAATGAAAAAGACCTTACATTGAAACAAAGTATAATATTTAAAACCTTACTGGTAATAGGCACTATTATTGTCTTGATCTTTGTTGCATCGGGCTACCTGGTATCACAAAGTGACAATAAGTTGATCGCAAAAATAGTGGCCTACAATCTAGATTCTACGATGAAAGCGCTAGATTATCGGCAGGAGATAAGCCTTAAAAAAAATCAATTGGAAATGCAGGCAGTTACCAATATGATTGTAAAAAATTCATCTACATTTTTACAAAACTTTGATGTAGATGGGTTAAAGGAAAACTTACTATTTGATATGAAAGGAGATGGTATCAAAGCTATTAAAGTTTGGGATAGTTCAATGAATGAACTATTTTTATTAGCTTACAAAGACAATGGGAAAATATTTTTTAAAAATACCTTACCCAAATCTTATGCAGATTACACACAATTCAAAAAACCAATTCATGACCTGTCAGATAAGGTTTACAATAAAAAAATAGGTGAAATTGTTCTTTTTTATGATGAATCTATTATTACTAAAGCGATCAATGAACTAAAAAAACAGGCCGTTCAGGACATAAATAGTTTTAACGAAACTATCGATCATGAGTTGCTTCAGGCAAATGTGGTCAAATTATCTATAGCGATAGGATTTCTGGTTATTATTTTAACCGTCATTAGTATCTTGTTAATGGTTTATGTGAATAACCCGTTGAAAATACTAAAGTCTGGCCTGGATGATTTTTTTCTTTTTCTACAAAATAAAAAAAATTCTACACAAACCATTATGTTAAATACGAGTGATGAATTTGGGCAGATGGCTTATTCGTTAAATGAAAATATATCTGTCAGTGCAAAGCTGCATGAAGAGATTAGAGGGCTTAATTTCAACCTTGAGCAGAAAGTAAAAGCCAGGACATCTGAATTAGCTGAAATTAATCAGGAGCTTCAGGATTCAATTGAATATGCCTCAACTATTCAGCGATCTTTTGTAAAAGATATTTCATTGATTAAAAACAGTGTTACCGATGCTTTTTCTATCTGGCAACCCAGGGATAAAGTGGGTGGTGATTTATATATCCATGAAGAAAGTGCTGAAGGTATTTTATTCGGTGTGATTGATTGCACCGGGCATAGTGTGCCAGGTGGATTTATGACCATGTTGGCAGGTAGTGTTATAAAAAGGCTTGCTAGCGAGTTCTTTAAAAATCCCGCAAAACTTTTAAGCGAACTCAATAAAGCTATTAAATACCAGTTAAGTCAGGAAGGTGAAAGTTCATTGTCTGATGACGGTCTCGATATGGGTTTATGCTATATAAATAAACAGAAAAATACCCTGTTGTTTTCGGGTGCTAAACTTGATTTGGTATATTTTAAAAATGATGAAATCAATATAATAAAAGCAAATAAACAAAGTATTGGATATAAAAAATCTAACTCTGATTATGAATATACAAATCATGAAATTCATGTCGATGGATCAGAGTCATTCTATTTATATTCAGATGGCATTACCGACCAGGTGGGTGGTCTTAAAAACTTTCCCTACGGCAATAAAAAATTCAAACAATTACTTTCATCCATTCAGAACAAGTCCATGACTGAGCAGGAAGAAATCATCACTGATACTCTACTCTCCTACCAGGGTGAAAATAGTAGAAGAGATGATGTTACAGTCATTGGTTTTCGGCTTTAAAGTGAATAAAGGTTTCACGCATGATTAATCTCTATAACTACAAAAATGACCTGGATTCAGATGGCATTATTTTGAGTCTGAGTGGTCCAATGAGTCATGAAATGGTTGAAAGTATTGGTCGCGCTATTCGCTTTAAAATTGGTGAGGATGGAGATAAAAGTATTGCTTTAAAAGTATTCTCGATTTTTGTTGAGCAGGTTGAAAATGTAATCAATTATTCGGTTGAAAGAATTCCACCCGAAAGTAGCATGAGCTTTGGTATTATTGTTATCGGAAAGAAAGACGGTTCTTTTTTTATCAGCGGTGGAAATAAAATTGAGACAATAAAGCAGGAAAAGTTGGAGTATTACCTTAATAAGTTAGCGTTAATGGATAAAGACGAACTAAAAATTTATTATAAAGAACGTCGCAGAGCGGATAGGGAAGGTGATTCAAAAGGAGCCGGTATAGGTTTTATTGAAATGGCCAGGAAATCGAGCCAACCCCTTGAATTTAGCTTTCAAAAAATTGATGATAAACATTCATTTTTTACCATTAAAATTACTATTTAAAGAGCAATAGAAACGACATGGATACACTGGAAATAATAGCGACTAAATCTTCGCCAGAAATTAATTTTAATGCTCAAACGAACGTGCTAAGTATTGTTGGAGAATCTTATCCTGAAAATACAGCACAATTTTATGAGCCCGTATTCGAATGGCTGGATATATATTTAACGGAGTTAAGTGAACAGCAGGTTACGGTAAATATGGAACTTATTTATTTTAATTCCAGTAGCTCTAAAGCCTTGATGGATATATTTGATATTCTTGAGGAAGCCAGTGATGATGGAAAAAATATCGTATTGAACTGGATTTATGATGAGGAAAATGATGCCGCTTTGGAATATGGTGAAGAGTTTGCTGAAGATATAGAAACACTTACTTTTAACCTTGTCGAAAAGTAAAAAGCAATATGTTGTCCAGAGAAGAAAAACTGATTGAAGAGTATGAAAATATTCTTAGTAAGGATGATTTTAGTATAGGGGAACAGGAGTTAAACAAGCTTCTGAAAGGCTATAAAAAAACATATAAGCAACTTAATAAAATAATAAAAATAAGCGATCTTCAACAGGTCGAATTAAAAGACCTGAGTGAGTCACTCAATGTCAAAACACAAAAAACTAGATCTCTACTGGATAATGCTGACCAGGGATTTCTATCCTTTACCCATGACTGTATTATTGATGAAGAGTATTCCAGAGAGTGCATAAAGTTATTGGGGAATAGTTTGGCGGGGAAAAATTTTGCTAATATTCTTTATCCTGATGATCAAAAAAGTAATATTTTTTTACAGGAGACACTGGAAAATGTGTTGAATGAAAAAGACCCGATGATCAAAGAGGTTATGCTGTCTCTGTTACCTGATGAAGTTATCTTAAACAGAAGAGCAATAAAGGTTGACTATAAAATAGTCAGTGCTGATAAATTCATGGTTGTTTTGACCAATATAACCAAAGAGCGAATACTGGAAAAGAAGATAAAGCAGGAGCAGGAAATACTTAAAATGATTGTTGCGGTTGTTAGTGACCCTGATCAATTTTATGAGCTTAAGGATGACTTTATAAGCTTTGCAGATAATAAATCATCTTTTATAAATGACAATTTACCCTTCAGTGTCAATTTGAGTGAAATCTATAGAGATATTCATACTTTTAAAGGAAGTTTTTCGCAAATACGCATGCAGGTCACAGCGCATGAATTACATGCTTTGGAAACGAAATTATCTGAATTGAAAAGAGGTGGAGAATATAGCAATACTGATCTTAGTCTTCTTTTGGATGAATCAAATATTAATCAATGGATGGATAAAGATTTAGCCATTATAGGTGAAATACTCGGTAAAGAGTTTTTTGAGAAACAGCATAAACTGGTTGTTGATGATAAGTTCATGTTTAATATTGAAGATAAAATAACTCAACTACTTCATTCTGATACCCGGCACATAACAACTTATGAAACTATTTTAAGTGAGATAAATAAAGCCCGGGGTATAAGTGTTAATCAGGCACTTTCCAGTTATCCCAAACTTTGCCAGGACATTGCTAAAATTACAGATAAGGTTATTTTTGATTTTAAAGTTACTGGTGGCGAAGATGTGCTTATGCCACTGCATTTCAAACCGTTTATTAAATCGCTGGTTCATCTATTTAGAAATGCTGTAGATCATGGAATTGAAGACCTGGAAACAAGGCTTATTAATGATAAAAGTGAGAAAGGACTCATCTCCTGCCATGTTGAAGATCATTCTGAATATATAAAAATTATTATTTCAGATGATGGGGCTGGGATAGATGTTGATCGGCTTAAAGGGAAAGCTCTACAGGCTGGTATAGTTGATCAGAATAAGTTGCTGGTAATGACCAATAATGAAGTCTTGAATCTTATTTTTCATGAAGGTTTGTCTACCAATGAAGCGGTCAGTCAGTTGTCTGGTCGTGGTATCGGCATGAACGTGGTAAAAGTGGAAGTTGAGAAATTATCCGGGCAACTTGATGTCGAAAGTCAAATGGGTAAAGGAACCAGTGTGACTTTAAAAATACCTATCGCCATATATGGAAACCTGATTAATATTGCTGCAAATTCCAGAGATAATATTACCATAGAATATATTCTGTCACCGGTGATTAACCGTGTAACATCCTTTCTTCAAAGTGATATGGGCTTTAACCTGAACAGGCAAGCTATCTTTACTTATACAACCATGCAGAAAGTAGGGCTCAAAAAATTTACCTCTTATATTCATATCAGTGGTTTGGTAGAAGTTTCTGTGTGCATGAGTTTCGATCAATTCTTACTGGATAAATTACTGGAAGAGCTCAATCATGGGCACAAAGTTTTACAGGAAGAGTTATTGGAATACAGGCAAAGTGTGTCAATGGAAGTGTTAAATATTATTATTGGGAATGCGTTGTTTAATCCTTATGATCACAGTATCTTGAAAATCACATCTCCTAATATTATTGAGCATGATGAATTAACGACTGAAGGTGCTAACGAAAAAATTGCTCATGTAATAATTGATACTGAATATGGTGAAATGCAAGTTCTGGTAGGACGATTTTAAGGAGTTATTGTGGGGAAAATACTAAATATTCTAATTGTTGATGATTCTCTGATAATGAGAAAAAACCTGATAAGAAACCTGGATATTCTCGGTCATAAAGTGATTGCTGAAGCCCAGGATGGACTGGAAGGTATTGATAGTTATAAAAGTAATAATCCTGATCTTGTTACTATGGATATCACCATGCCGGGAATGGATGGAATTACTGCCGTTAAAAAAATTAAAGAAATACACGCAGAGAGTAATATTATAATGGTCACCTCTCATGGGCAGGAGTCCATGGTGATGGCGGCCTTAAAAGCGGGTGCCAAAGGTTATATAATGAAACCGGTAACTCCAGATAAATTGAGGGAATCTATCGGGAGGATTTATCCCGAACTGGCCGGTGAAACTGAAGAAGAGCTACTTGATTTTTAGCGTTTCTTATTCACTATTTTGAAATCAAACTAAAAAATATTGCGAGGTTTAAAATGTTAAATATTTTAGTAGTTGATGACTCTTCTATGGCTATACGGAATATATCAACCTATATTAATAATATAGGTCATAAGGTCGTAGGCGAAGCATATTCTGGCAAGGAAGCCGTAGAAAAGTGCAAAAGTTTAAATCCTGATTTGATTACGATGGATATAACTATGCCTGAACTGGATGGTGTAAGTGATGGTATTGCTGCGGTTAAGCAGATAAAAAAGTTTAACCAGACTGTCGATATCATTATGGTGACTTCTCATGGACAGGAAAATCTAATTTCTCAAGCGTTACAGGAAGGAGCTAAAGGTTATATTTTAAAGCCACTGAATGAAGAGAAGCTGGCTAGAGCTATTGGAGCCATTAATAAAAAATATCATCAGGATCTTCTTCAGGATGAAGATGAGTACCTGTTGTAATAATACTTTTTTTATCAGCTAAATTTATAAAGTCTGCTAAATAATGAATGATTATAAAACAACTGAAATTGAAAGCTTAATCAGTCTTGATATGTTTGACTGGAGCTCTCTATTTGCAATAAGCATTGTTGACTTGCAAAGCTTTGAAGTGGTTTATATCAATAATGCCATGAAGACTATTATGGCAAATTCAAATGCTAAAAATTGTTGGGAAGCAAAATATGGACTACAGTCCCCCTGCATGTGGTGTAAAGCCCAGGAGCTCATCAATAAAGCGAAACTAACGACGAATGATTCACAGTCTGAGCAATATGCAACTTATGAAAATTTTAATGAGGGTGCCAATAAGTGGTATCAAATACAGGAAAAACTTACTGAACTGAAAAATGGTCATCAATATTTAATTTCCTTTGCCCTTGATATCAGTATTCAAAAAGAAGCGCAAAGTCAGTTTATTAATTCTCATGTTCAGCTTAGGCAGAAAACATTGGCTTTGGAAGAAGCCAGGAAGCAATTAAAAATCCAGGCCACTCAAGATCCATTAACGGGATTATATAATAGAAGATACCTTCAAGATGTATCTCAAAAGTTAATTAATCTGGCCCGACGAGAAAAACAGGACTTGAGCGTGATTATGCTGGATATTGATAAATTCAAAAATATCAATGATTCATATGGCCATGGAACGGGTGATGCCGTGATTAAACGCCTGGCTTCTTTGCTTCAGAAGTACTCTCGAAAAAGTGATGTAATTTCCAGGATTGGAGGTGAAGAATTTGCAATTTTACTTCCTAATACCAGTAAAAAAGGCGCATATGGAGTAGCCATGAAAATCACTGAAATGGTAGGGAAACAGAAAGTTAAAATAAATAAAACCGACAGCCTTCAGTTTACTATTAGTTCTGGAATCGATGGTGTTGATCTTGAAAGCGATCAAAATTTAGATGCGGCTTTAACCCGGGCCGACTCAGCTATGTATCAGGCCAAAACTACCGGTAGAAATAAAGTTATTTTGAATGATTAAACTCTACGTTGTTGGAGAGTGGTGCGCATGGCGCACCCTTCTATGATATTAATTATTTTAACAAATTTCCTCATTTATCAGGTCGGCGATTTCTTCCATAGACTGAAAACTTATGGCTTGTGGGTTAAAGTTCTCTTCATTGTCCGGGTTGAAAAATAAAGTAATCATGCCAGCATTAAGACCGGCTTCAATACCTACCGCACTATCTTCAATAACGATGCATTGATCTGTTGAAAATCCCATGTCTTTTGCGGCATGCAGAAATAGTCCTGGATCGGGTTTCCATATCTCGATGTCATAAGCACTGTACATATTGTGTCCAAAATATTTAGTTAACCCACACACCCTAACTGATAATTCGATTTTACTCATGGGACCGCTGGATACGACTGCTTTGCTTTGTTTGAGTTGATCAAGTGCCGTAATGATGCCGTCAATGGGTTTCAGGTCTGCTTCAAACAGTTGTGCAACTAACTCCCGATAACTGGAAGTAAAGTTATCGGCCAGAGTAATCTCATATTCATTACTGAGATTATCAAGAATATTGGCCATTTTCCAGCCACTGAATCGGGATGTTAATTCATCGGCATCCAGAGTGATACCAAGGGTTTTAAATTTGGTGGCTAATGCGATGTTGCCCAGTCTTTCACTGTCAACCAGTGTGCCATCACAGTCGAAGAGTAAACATTTTGGCATTGATTATGTATAGTTATTAATGGTTTTTAGAAAAGTCATGTGATGATCACAACTCCATTGGTATTGAAGATTGAATTATAGTGGCCTTCTATGGCTTTCTGGTATTTTATTTTCCTTGGCATACTCTTGTATCCTTTGCTGTAGAAAACCTTTAAAGGCTGATGCCTGAGGATAAATCAGGTAGCTTTAAGTAAGCCGTAAACAGCATGGTCAATAATCTCTCCATGTAGGTTTTCACAGTGAGAAATGATGCCTTCGAGTGTTAATCCAAGTTTTTTACAAACTTGTCGGCTGTTGTTGTTTTCACTGGCGGCTCTTATTTCAATTTTTTGTATACCCATTTCATTAAAAGCATGTTTAATCATTGTATTACAGGCACGAAACATAATGCCATGACCCTGGTGTTCTTCGGCTAGCCAATAACCGATTTCTACTTTCTTTAAACTCTGGGATATTTTATTAAAGCTGATAAGTCCTATTAGTTTACTTTCTTTTTGAATACCACAAACCAGGCATGTTCCATCACCAAAACCTGAAACAGAACGTTTAATAAACTCCCTGATATCATCGACAGATTTAGTTAATGGAGGGAATGCTAACCATTTGGTGAGATAGTCCCGGTTCTTATCGACAAGGTTATACAGCTCCTCTGCCAAGGCGGGATGTAGGAATACTAATTGTAATTCATCATCAATTTTTTGTTTGAACACTGTTTTTTCTCTATGAGTGTGATTCTATCTTGTTCTAAATAAGATCTGGCTGTTTTATATATAGACAGTTTAAGTATTATTCTTTTTTTTATAAGTTTGCCACACTGCATTTACTACACAAGAAAAATATACTGATGAACCTGAAAACACCTCTATGGTCTCCAGACAAAAAACAGCTGGAACAAGCTAACCTGACTCGCTTTATCAAATATGTTGAAGAATCAACGGGTAAAAAAATCACTGATTATGAAACTCTGTATCAATGGTCAATAGACGAGAAAGAATCTTTTTGGTCATTGTTATGGGATTTCTGTGAAATTATAGGTCATAAAGGTGATCTGGTTTTAGTCAATGGAGATGATATCGAAAAAGCTACCTGGTTTCCTGATGCGACATTGAATTTTGCTCAAAACCTGTTGCGGGAACGCAGCGATAATACTGCCATTACTTTTAAAGCTGAAGACCAGCTTGAATATCAGCTGAGTTTTAATGAGTTGTATGGACAGGTTGCAGCTGTTGCAGCCTGGTTGAAAAAGCAAGGCGTTGTTAAGGGAGATCGAGTAGCGGCTTATTTACCCAATATGCCTGAAACTATTGTGACCATGCTGGCGACGACCAGTCTGGGGGCTATCTGGACTTCTACATCCCCCGATTTTGGTGAAGAGTCTGTGATTGATCGGTTCGGGCAAACTCAGCCTAAAATACTTTTTACCACCGATGGTTATTTTTATAACGGTAAAACTATTGATATCCGAAATAAAGTTGAAATGATAAAGCAAGGATTGCCGACTTTACTTCAAACTGTTGAAATTCCACTGGCCAATTGTGCTGGAGAATCATCGGGCGTGAGCTGGAAAAGTATTCTAGATGAAGACCATGAAGAGGAAATAAATTTTGTACAGACCGATTTTAATCACCCCCTTTATATTCTCTATTCCTCAGGCACTACCGGTAAACCAAAGTGCATAACACATAAGGTTGGAGGAGTATTACTTCAGCACCTAAAAGAGCATAGGCTGCATAGTGATATTAAGCAGGGTGACAGGGTATTTTATTTTACAACCTGTGGCTGGATGATGTGGAACTGGCTTGTTACAGCCCTGGCTTCACGAGCGACCGTGGTGTTATTTGATGGAGCACCGTTTTACCCCGATGGAAATGTGTTGTGGGATTATGCCGAAAAGGTTGACATGACACTACTTGGAACGTCTGCAAAATATATTGATGCTCTACGCAAGAATGATATTAAACCCGTTGAAACTCACCATTTAAACTCGTTGAGAACAATTTGTTCGACAGGTTCTGTTTTAGCACCTGAGAGTTTTGATTTTGTATATGAATCAATTAAAAAAGATGTCAACTTAGCCTCTATTTCTGGTGGAACAGATATAGTTTCTTGTTTTGTTTTGGGTAACCCTGTTCTTCCCGTATTCCGGGGTGAAAGCCAATGCCGTGGACTGGGAATGGCAGTTGAGGTTTTTAATAGTGATGGAGTCGCTGTTACTGATGAAAAAGGTGAGCTGGTGTGTAGTCAGACATTTCCCTCTCAACCGTTGTGTTTCTGGGGAGATGATTCAGGTGATAAATATCATGATGCTTATTTTAGCGTGTTCAATAATGTCTGGCATCATGGGGATTATGTTCGATTAACAATAAATGGTGGCATAGTCATTTATGGGCGCTCAGATGCTACATTAAATCCTGGAGGAGTGCGTATCGGTACTGCTGAAATTTATCGTCATGTTGAGCAGCTAGATGATGTTGTTGAAAGTATAGTGATCGGGCAGGAGTGGAATAATGATGTTCGAGTAGTTTTATTTGTGGTGCTTAAACCGGGTGTTGATCTTGATGAACAATTGATTGCTTTGATCAGGAAAACTGTTCGTGAAAAATGTACACCACGTCATATGCCAGCAAAGGTAATACAGGTAGCTGAAATTCCACGAACCAAATCAGGAAAAATTGTGGAGCTAGCGGTAAGAGATGTTGTACATAATCGAGAGATAAAAAATAGAGGTGCTTTAGCCAATCCACAAGCTCTCGAGCTCTATAAGAATATTCCCGAATTACAGTAAGGTGCGCCGTGCGCACCAATTGCTAATATGAAATTATTTTTGGTGCCTGCGGCACAGTCTACGGGTATGTCACTACAACATCATAAACTATTGTCTGTTCTGTTAGAGCTGGAATTGTCAGTTTAAATTCAGCCATTGTTGGTGAAATTTTTAAATATGCATGTGAAGGTTTTTTTATCATCCAGCTTTGGCTAGGCATGATCTCGGTGATGGCGAGGGTCTGTTGTTCCTCCCCTCCATTATTTATCTTTATTTTCCGCTTCAGTTGAATCTGTTTTTTACTTAGTTGACGATGATCTTTAGTACTGCGCTCAATTGATATATCAAATGCTTTTCCCAGTTTTATTTCCAGCTCTTCGCTTATAGCGGTGTGGTCTATATTATCTTCGCCAATAAACTGTTTATGACCCGAATTGTCTTTGCCGTATACCCTGATAGTTCCTTTTGGCAGAGGTAGTCCAAGGTCGGGTTTTGCATTTTTAAATACCAGTATTTGATCAGGTTTTGATTTTTGTGTATTCAGACCACGGCTGTTGACATAGGCCTGGTCCTGCAGAATTTTCTGTACTGGAATATTGTTTCTGGCAAATAGTTTTATCTGCTTTGACTGGTTATTGTTGATGGTTGTTTTATGTGGAACAGAATACAGGTGATAACCATGTAATGCCTGCTCGGTTACCGGAGCCATAGCCTTGCGCTGGAAGTTATCACTTTCTGCCATCATGGTGCGCATAACGCTGGGTCTTTGCATATTTACGTCACCGGCCAGTAACTGCAAATTTGTATTGTGATAACTGATGCCGCTAAAATTTTTGAGGGTGATCCAGCTATCTAAAGTGGCCCTGTTTTGTTGTTTATTGAGTTGCATAACATAATCACTTTGCCAGCTTAAACCTGTGGTCAGGTAGGTTAACTCAACTTGCTTTATTCCTTCGGTGGGCTGATTTAATAATAGAGATAGTGTTGGTGTGGTGCGTAAGTTTCCCGGTACTTCATTAAATATCATGTGGTAATTGGTATTAGGGTTCAATGTTTCCAGGCTGCCATCCTGCATCTGTAGAATAATGCCTCCATTGGTAGAGAGGATTTTTCCGTCGATCCATTCAATAGTTTCTCCTGTCTCTTTGGATCTGCGGGCGATGCGTACATTTTTGCCGATATTTTTATTCACCAGTGACTGGGGTGAAAGCAGATCAAAATCATAATTCTGCTCCAGTACATCCAGACCTTCAATGGCTACAGTTTGAGGCATTATTTTTTCTGCTACATCCATGAAAGCGAGCCTTTTTGTATCGGTTGGTAAGGTAATGTTGCGACTATCTTTTACCAGTGCACGGCCACCATTATAAACAGTCAGGCTCAGGTTATTCTGGTCATTGCTGGTTGACTTTGTTTCTGCGAAAACCTGGCTTAATAAGCTGGAAAGAAGTAACACGGGAATAACGTGGTATTTAAATTGTTTCATAGAGGGCTTCCTTTTTATGTTTTGCTTTTTGCCGAGTTAATAGAATAGGAAAATTAATCAATCCAGGCAAGATGGTAATTGAAGAATGATTAACCTATAGTGAATGAAACTGAGCAGGGAGAATAATAATGAGTGAAAATTATATCGGTTATAAATCAGGTGCAGATTATGCGGGTGCTGAAGATTTAATAGAGGAAGAGTGGGCTTATCTACAGCAAAATCGTGAGGATTTTGATCGTGATAATATCAAAGCCGTTGCTCTGTCTGGAGGAGGCATTCGATCGGCAAGTTTCTGTTTAGGCGTTATGCAGGCTTTGGCTGCAAATGATAAATTAAAAAAAATAGACTATCTATCAACTGTTTCTGGTGGTGGTTATATCGGGGGATCTCTGTCCTGGTTATGGAGTGGCTTGTGGAAAAAATCGGGTTCTCAAAGTCCTGATTTTGGAGTAGCCCCAGGTGATTTCCCTTATGGAACAGAAGGCAGACGTTTTGATTCTTTAGATCCTCAGGCAAATCGAAACCAGGCATCATTACTTCGACACTTACGCCAACATGGAAAGTACCTGACGCCGGGTAATGGTATTTCAGCGCTCTCTTTTGTATCCATTGTGTTGCGAAGTATTGTCATGGGCTTTGTGACTTTGATGGCTTTGGCCAGCTTTGTATTTGCCCTGTTTTATTCAGTTAGTATTTTTAATCCCGGCGATGCAGTGGCTAAATATTTCTGGGATGTTGCTGGCTTATCTCTGTTGCTGGGTTACCTGGGATTACACTTTTTGTACATGGTAGTGCTGGCCGGGTTGAAGCATACCTCGAACAGTCAACAGGGTTATAAACTCCTGCGATTATTTGAAACGGTTTTACCCTGGCCATTAATATTTGCGTTGTTTGTGTACTTATTAGCATCGATACACTGGGTTCAGGTGAGCTTGAGTGATTGTGCATTGTCTCTACAGGTAGCAAGTGGTTCAACATTGCTGGGTGCGTTATTTGGTTCAATAAGTAAAGATTCAGGCTGGCGCAAATATTTATCCTATATTCCTCACAGCTTACAAATGATCCTGGCTGCAGTGTTGATGATTTTTGGCTTACTGGTCTTAGCCGATTTTGTTGTTGAAAAAATGGTTGTTGTTGGCGGTAATGATTACCTGGTCATGACTGCGATATGTGCTTTATTTGTTACCCTTGTAGCCTATATTCTGCCCATCAATAATATTTCTATCCATCGTTATTATCGTGATCGGTTAATGGAAACTTTTATGCCTGATGCAGAGAAAATAATTAATGGTGATGAAGCATTTGAGGCGAACCGGGCAAATGGAACGGCGGTGCATAAAATGAAACTGGATAAAAATAATCCAGTGCCTTATCACCTGATAAATACGAATATTATTCTGGTTGAATCTGATATTGCTAAATTTCGTGGCAGGGGTGGTGATAACTTTTTACTCAGTCCCCTGTTTTCAGGCAGTAATGCTACCGGGTGGAGAAAAACTGAAGAATTCTGTGGTGGCAAGATTACTTTGCCGACAGCAGTGGCTATTTCAGGGGCAGCGGCCAACCCGGATTCGGGTGTTGCTGGTCGAGGGCTGACGACTAATGTAGTTGTTTCAGTATTGATGTCTATATTTAATCTTCGTCTTGGATATTGGGCCAGTAATCCAAACCCTAAAAAACAAAAAGACCAACGAAAAATTCCTGGTTATTTAATACCCGGATTCTGGGAAATGTTGCGACGAAATAAAATGAATGAAACAGCCGAATTTGTTCAATTGTCTGATGGAGGACACTTTGAAAATCTGGCTCTGTATGAATTATTTAGGCGAAGAGCAAGTCTAATAATTGTCTGTGATGCAGGTGCAGATGCAAATTATGAGTTTAGTGACTTAGCTAATGCTATTGAAAAAGCCAGGGTTGATTTTGGTGTCAAAGTTGATATCAATAAAGAAGATCTTGACGTTTTAGTACCGGCAACCAGTCCCGGTCAATCGGGTATGGATTATCCTGTCGCTGAACAGGGGTATCTGCTGGCTGATATTTTTTATGAAAATGGAGACAGTGATGTTAAACCGGGAAAACTTATTTATATTAAAACCACTTTAACAAAAGATATAAATGCAGATATTCATGGCTACAAACGGGTTAATCCTTCTTTTCCTGATCAATCGACTGTTGATCAGTTTTTTGATGAAGTGCAGTTTGAAGCCTACAGAGAACTGGGCTGGCAGATAGCGCAGGATATGCTAAAGAATGAAGATGTTAAGTTGCTTCTTTAGTGGTAACTTAAAAAGTAGGGGGTAAATACTGAATGCTCTCAGACAAAAAAAGGGCTGCAAATAGCAGCCCTTTTTTATTGTTTGCCTGAAGTAAATTAACCTTCAGCTTCAACCGGTATTAAAGTCAACTCAACGCGACGATTTTGTGCACGGCCAGTAGTCGTTTTATTGTCAGCAATGGGGCGTCCTTCACCGCGTCCTACGGTCATGACACGATCGAAACTGATTCCACCATTATCAATCAGGTAGTTACCTACGCTGGTTGCACGGTAGTAAGATAGTTTCTGGTTAGATTCGGTAGAGCCTACGCTATCGGTATGTCCGGCTACTTCGATCAGGGTTTGATTGAATTCATTTAATACTAAAACAACCGAATCCAGCACTTCACCAAAATTAGCCTGCAATGTTGATTTTCCAGTAGCAAAAGTGATATTGCCTGGCATATTTAAAATAACCTCATCACCATTACGGGTAACACTGACGCCAGTACCTTCGAGTTGATCGCGTAATTTAGCTTCCTGTTTATCCATGTAAGCACCAACGCCTGCGCCTGTTACGCCACCAACACCTGCGCCAACTAAAATCGCTTTGCGACGATCACGGCTGCTTTTATCACGGGCTGAAATATATCCAATCAGTGCTCCGATGCCTGCTCCAATAGCACCACCTTTAGTAGTACTGCTAGTTTTTTGTTCTCCGGTATAGGCATCCAGTGTTTTACAGCCAGAAACTGAAGCTGAAAGAGCAGCGATAATGGCTACGGTAATAAGTTTATATTTCATGGGGCTCTCCTAAAAATTAGATCATTCTAACAATTGAGTTTATTGAAGTCATTGGAATTAAGTAACAATATATTAGAGTTTGTTAATGTAGGTTTGTAATTCATCGGCTAAAAGTTATTGTGATTTTATTCGGTCTTAGTAAACTCATTCTGATTTATCGATACGATTATATTTTGAACTATGAATAAACGACTGGTTATTGGCCGTTTACTTCCGGTACTGATTATTGTGCTGGCAGTGAGTGCTTTTTCCTATTTGAAAGCCAGCAAACCGGAACGCAAGAAACCGGTTGCAAAGGAAAAAGTCTGGCTCATTAATGCTATATCTGTGAAGCCGGGTTCACTAGCGCCTGAATTAACCTTGCATGGTAAAGTTGAGACCCCTGCTTTGCTTAGAGCGGCAGCACCGGGAGCGGGTCAGATAACGCAGGTTCTGGTTCGTCCCGGCGAGATAGTGAAACCGGGACAGGTACTGGTTAGCATGGATGACCGTGATTTTGCCGCTGCAAATTTGCAGGCTAAAGCAGATGTTATGGATATTGATGCTCAGCTGGCTGAACTCAAAATCAGGAATTTGTCCAATGTAAAAGCTTTGGAGCAGGAGAAAAAATTACTGGACCTGGCTAACAGAGAAGTGAAAAGAGTCGAACGGTTGAAAAGTAATAATCTGACTTCTGAATCTGCTTTATCCGATGCTCATGAAATGTTGGGCAGGCAGGAACTTTCTTTGCTAGGCAAACAACTGGAAGTTGATCGTTATAAAACGACAGTCAAGCAATTACGGGCCAGGTTATCTCGTGCAAAAGCGCGTCTTGCTGAAACTAGCCTTGCAATTGAACGTAGTGAAATTAGTGCTGATTTTGCAGGTATCATCGCCAAAGTGCCTGTTTCTACGGGTGATCGGGTTCAAGTTGCAGATATTCTTGTGAGCCTTTATGCACTGGATTCGCTTGAGATTCGAGCCAGCATTCCGGCCGGTTATCAGGCTGAAATTCAAACTGCTTTAGAAAATGGTGATCTACTAACAGCCAGGGCAGAAATGTCTGGCAACCTTTTCCAGCTTGAGCTACTCAGGCTGGCCGGTGAAGCTCGTGCCGATGGCATCGATGCATATTTTAAAGTGACTGATGGTTCCAGCAGGTTACGAATTGGTAACCTTTTAAATGTAAATTTACAACGCCCTGTGCAACACAATGTGATTGCTGTTCCTTATCGGGCAATTTATGGTAACAACCGTGTTTACATACATCGTGAAGATCGCATGGTTGCGGTGGATGTGGAAGCTGTGGGTCTATTTGAAGAAGATGGCAAACCCGCATTATTAATTCGCAGTAATAATCTCCAGTCGGGAGATCAAATTATTACCACTCATCTTTCGAATGCGGTAGACGGTTTGAAAGTTAAGTTGGTGAATGAATAACGATACATTACGAACTAGGGCAGGATGCCGTGGAGAAAACCATGCAGAAGTTAGTGTTGAGTCACAAAGTAAAATAGTTGGGATTAACCTGGTGAGTAATAGAAGTTAAATGATTTTATGCAACCCAGATAAGTGTTACTTCTTCGTACACTTCGTGTCTTCGTGGTGAAAAGTCTTTAAAAAAATATATTTATCTTATAGAAAAATGAAACATAAAAACGATCTGTTAGGTATTTTTGTCAATCATAAGGTTGCACCGAATCTGTTGATGGTGATCATGATTCTGGCTGGACTGGTGGCGTTGAAGAAACTGAATGTACAGTTTTTTCCTAACTTTGAATTTGATGCCATCTCTATCAGTACCGTGTGGAGTGGGGCCAGTGCTGAAGATATAGAGCGCGCCATTACGATTCCACAGGAACAGCGTTTGCGCAATGTCGATGGTCTGGATGAAATGAGTTCTTCTTCTGCACCTGGTGTTTCCGGCATCACGCTGAACTTTGAAGAAGGTATGGACATGATTCTGGCGCTGGATCAGGTGAAGAAGCAGGTGGATGACTTCACCAGTCTGCCTCAGGATGCAGAGCAGCCCAGAGTATCTCAGAGTATTCGTTATGAATCGGTTGCCCGACTGTTGATTAGCGGGCCCAATAATCTTGATGATTTGCGCAAACTGGCGAGAAAGTTTGAGCAACAGCTACTGGATCGGGGCATCGATAAAGTTGATCTGGAAGGGTTGCCCAAAGAATCAATTTTGATTTCGGTACCTTCCGAGCAAATGTATAACCTGGGGCTTAACCTGTCACAGATCGGTGCAAAAATTGATCAGGTCAGCCAGGATTTGCCTGCAGGACTTGCAGGGGAAAATGATGGGACACGCGAGCTCCGTAGCCTGAATCAACGACGAACCCCCAAAAGCTTTGAAGATTTACCGCTACTAGGCAGTGAAGGTAATCGAATCAATCTGGGGGATATTGCCCACATAGAACGGCGTATTAAAAGTGGTACGCAAACCATCACGCTGGAAGATAAAAAAACGGCAGTTCTGGTGTTGCGGCGTAGTGTGAATGGCGACTCGTTAAAATCTGCAGAAATATTGCAACAATGGCTGGATGAGGTAAAACCAACATTGCCACCGAGTGTGACAGTTAAGGTGTTCAGTGAGCGTTGGCAATTGATCAAACAGCGTATCATGCTGCTGCTGAAAAATGGTGCAGGTGGATTGGTACTCGTGCTGCTAATTTTATACGCGTTCCTGTCGACCCGGGTTGCTTTCTGGGTGGCTGTGGGTATTCCCATATCATTCATGGCGACTCTTGCTGTACTTTATCTGGCAGGCGGTAGTATCAACATGATCAGCCTGTTTGGGTTGATCATGGCGCTTGGTATTATTGTGGATGATGCGATTGTGGTAGGGGAGGATGCCCAGGCTCATTACGACATGGGAGAAGACCCGCTTAAAGCGTCTGAAGGTGGTGCGCGGCGTATGTTATCACCGGTTATGGCTTCTTCTTTGACCACGATTGCTGCATTTCTGCCATTGATGCTGATTGGCGGCCGAATGGGTAATATGATGCAGGCAATTCCGATGGTGATTATCAGTGTCATCATTGCCTCGTTGATAGAAAGTTTTCTTATCCTGCCTGGGCATTTGCGCCATGCATTTGTTGATAACCACCGGGATACTCGTTCAGCCCTTCGTATCAAGCTGGATAATGCTTTTGAATATTTTCGTGATCGAATGTTCAGACCTGTTATTACACTAGCCATTGAATTTCGCTGGAGTACTATTGCACTGGGTATCGGGGTGTTTATTCTGACCATAGGTTTAATTTTGGGAAGCCGGGTTGGCTGGCGCTTTTTTCCATCACCAGAATCCACGACGGTTTATGCTAATGTCAGGTTTGTAGCGGGTAGCGGGCAGGATTCGGTTGAAAAATTTCTTACTCATATGGAGCGGACACTGCATCAAACGATAGAAGGTCTGGATGAAAAAGTGGTTGATACCTATTACGTCAGGCATGCTTCATCCACCGGTAAGGGTCGTGCTATTAAAGGTGAGCGCAATGGTTCTATCTACGTCGAATTAACAGCACCAGATAGTAGAAACACTAATAATAACAAGTTCATCAAATTATGGAAAAAGCGAGTTAAAATTCCTGCAGGAGTTGAATCTTTTAAAATTTCCTCACGACGCACCGGGCCTTCAAAGCGGGATTTAAATGTTCGTTTAAGCGGTGGTGATCCACAGCAAATGAAGCTGGCAGCTCTGGAGCTTGCCGAAGCATTAAAGGGCATAGCGGGAGTAAGTGCAGTTGATGATGATTTGCCCTACGGTTTTGAACAATTGATTTATTCTCTGACACCGGCAGGTGAAGCTCTGGGGTTGAGTATTATTGATCTGGGACGGCAGTTAAGAGCGGCTTATGATGGGATTTTACTGCAACGCTTTCAGGATGGTGCCGATGAAGTTGATGTCAGGATTCAACTACCAGACTCTGAAAAGCGCTATTTAACCAGTCTGGACAAGTTACCGGTTCAATTACCTGATGGACGTTTTGTGCCTCTCAACAGCGTGGCATCCTGGGCATCCCGTCAGGGCTTTGAAACGTTAAGACACACGGATGGTTTACTGGCAGTTTCGGTCACCGCCGATGTGAATGAAGACATTAATAATACGGAAGATATTACGACAGACTTACGTGAATCTACACTGCCTGAATTAACTTCTCGATATGGCATAAATTATTCGCTCGAAGGTCGAGCCGCCAGCCAGCGTGAAACACTGACCGATATGAAAATTGGGGTCGGCATTGCTTTTGCGTTAATTTATCTGGTACTAGCCTGGGTGTTTTCTTCTTATGGCTGGCCTTTTCTGGTGATGCTGACTATTCCACTTGGTTTAACCGGGGCGGTGTTGGGTCACTGGGTTATGGGCATGGATATGACCATGTTAAGCCTGTTCGGTTTTTTTGGCCTGTCCGGCATCGTGGTTAATGATTCGATTATTCTGGTGACATTTTATAAACATATTCGGGCAAAAGGTTTGAGCATTCATATGGCGTTGGTTGAAGCAGCCTGTCAGCGGTTACGTGCTGTGTTGTTGACATCTTTAACCACCATAGCAGGCCTAACCCCCTTATTATTTGAAACGTCTCGGCAGGCGCAATTTCTTATTCCAATGGCTGTTTCCATTGCTTTTGGACTGGCTTATGCAACATTATTGATTCTGATGGTGATTCCTGCCATGTTATCGGTGTATGAAGATGTGGCAGAGTGGTTTAAGCAGGGCAGTAACCCTGTGAGTACTGAAGTGAATTCGTAGAGGGAGCTCTGCGTAATCATAAAAATTAAAAAAAAGCATAGAGCGTTCTGTGTGATGAGATATAAGTTGCGGAGAGGATTATAGCGATATGCCGCCAATTTATTGGATTTGGTTTCAGCCAAAGAGTCAGAAGTTGCCAGGGCTAACTGGTTAAAGCAGAACCCTAAAGGTAATGGCAAGGTGGCGACACTTGGCTGGTGTTTTGGTGGTGGCTGGTCGCTGGAAACATCTTTGCTGGCACCGGTTGATGCAATGGTTATCTACTATGGCTGTGTAACCAGGTCGGTGGTTCATCTTGCTTCATGAAACAGACCGGTTTCTGGGCACTTTGGTATTTTCGATAAATCCATTAATGAAAAAATGGTAGGAAAGTTTGAAAAAGCACTGGATGAGGCTGGTAAGGAAGATGATACCCATCACTGGTCTACCGCTAATCATGCTTTCACAAATCCGGTCGTGTGACCTGAAATAATTAAGTTTGTACCAATCACATATATATGTGATTGATTCTTGGAGTATCAACTTGTTAGAAAAATTAGTTTAAGTCTGTACTCTTTCCTATCCTCAAAAACGGTCATTCATTTTCATTGTTAAAATAACAGTAGACCCGAATTTTCCGGCCTCTACAGCCGTAGGAACCGGCATAAGTGGCGATTGGAGATAGTCACATAACGATGTAAATAGATATCAATTAATACTGACCCGAATGCCACTAAGTTAAGGCGGTTTTTCACTGACCATTAGTGGTAAAATTATACTGAATTTCACCACTAATTATCGACAAATATGACCCCGATGCTTTCTGGTTGGCACTTACCAACTTTACGTAAAAAGCCGAGAGCAGGTGTTCAAAAAATAATTAAAGATAAAGAGAGAATTCACAATATGTCGTTCAGTCGCTTAGGCATTGCAGCGATCCATGAAGGTAAAAGAGTCCGGTTTTTTAATGCCGTGGATCTGGTTAATCAACGGCAACTGGAAAAGCAAATGGACAAAACTGAATCACTGGCCCGTACCCCTCATTTCATGAGGAGTCTTTTCCTAAGCCAGTAGGTACTATGTTGCATAGCAGTCTCTACCGGTCTTCTTTTCCATGCCAAATTCGTAAAATATAGATGTGGTTTTCGAGTATGGTATATCGTACTAGATAGTCTCCAGTAATTAAATCCTGTGTACCAGGCAACTCATCAACATTAATACCCATGTCTGGCTGCTCCACTAACCTCAGTATCGATCCTTTTAATCTCTGGCTTATACGTCTGGCTGCAGTTGGATTTTTGGCAGCGATAAACTCACGTAAACGAACTAGGTCTTTTTGTGCACTAAGGGTGAATAGGAGCTTATTCATTTGTGCAGTGGCTTCTCCGATTCGGTACCCCAGGTATCCAGCCAGTCTAAAATTTCATTACCATCCGTGACTCGACCAGCTTTGATATCGGCCAGTGCTTCATAAGTTTCTTCCAGCATCTTTGTTTTACGTTGCTCTCTGGTAAGATACTCTTTAAGCGCATCATTGATGATCCAGCCTTTGGATCTCCTTAGTTTTTCTGCTGCCTGCTCAAGTTGACTCATCAACTCATCAGGCATTCTCACGCTCGTCATTCCCATAATAAATATCTCAAATAATGCTTTGCATTACAATGCATTATATACTAGTTCTTTAATATGTCATTATCAAAGTTTCGGATCACTGAAACTTTGAATTGCCCAACTTGACTGAGATTTATTTGTACAAAAAAATAGAAATGTAGACTGACATGAGGTCAAGATTTAACTAAAAAATGATAAAAACCAGCCGTTCCAATTACATCATGAATGGGCTATTAGTACCCCTGGATATCATTCCTGAGAGGATATAGTCTTCGACAGGTTAGTGTTATTATGCAAAGCTTTGCATAACGCCACTTATGCGGAGTATGGAATTATGCTGAGTTTGGAATAGCTTGGGTGAGTAGGGTCCTGCAGATGGGGGTCTTAGGCTTAATACTCACTTTTTAACTTGGCATAATAATTAAAGCGTTTCGGAAATCTTATCGATGCAACCTGTACTTTATGACACAAAAAATCGGACATCTGTTTCCTGAAATTACTCAACTGGCTGGACTTTCATAGCCAAATCGCTCAGAAATAATATAATAGAGGTGGTTTCGTATTAAAGATAAGCTCCATTAACATGAGATGCCAATCCTAATGAGGGCATTTATTATGTCCAGTAAGTTATAACAACAACTTAATGAAACCCTTTAAAAATATGAATTGTGACACTCTGGCCATGTCCAACTCAGCATAATACGATACTCAGCATAAGTGGCGTTTGGAGACATTCATGTTTTGAAAAATACGGAAATAAAATCCAAAATTCCATTTATTTACTTGGCCAATTGTACATTCAAAATTGAAGAAAGCAGTCATTTGGAAATAACTTTCTTCAAACTTGATAACGTTGGCGGTAAGTGGACCAATGCAAGGATCGTAAGCGACGCGGCATTGGGTCCACTTGAACGCCCCCTTGTTTGGCAGCGTGCAACTCTCTCGGTTGGACCTCAATCTCTGATCTGGGACATCCACCACTCAGGTCTCTCAGTATACCCCAGGAATCAACCGATAGCGCACGCGTCGTGCATAGTCTCGATAGCCCGGTAACTCTTCCTGTAAAGTCTGGTCTTCAAGTACGGTTCTAATCAACGTGATGATTGATGCTACCGCCGCAGGAATCAGTGTCCATACCGAGCCCAGAGCAAGAACAATACCGAACAGTGCAAGAATATTTCCGGCATAACCCCGGATGCCGCACAAACCGGTACGGGCCACTGTCACACACCACATGCCCTCGATCCGTCTGAATGCGCACCACGCTGGAGAAAAAGTTGTTCTCTGCCAATGCCCATGCAGCGAAAGCGTATCCGAGTGAGATCAAAATGAAGCTGATCACGATGATCAATAGTGGAAATTCGGAGGACCAGTTATAACGGTGGTCCAGCCCTGCTACAATGACCATAGGAAACCCGATACTCACCGCCATCAGTGGAGAAAGCACTTTGTCCCAGGCTTTTGCGTTTTGGATATTTTCAATACTTTGTCTTTCGGCTGTTAATCCAGGATGTCGTTGTTCCGCCCACATGCGCCCACCAATACCAGCGGCCAAGATCAGCATGGAATATAGTCACGCCTGCCACCAGTCGAGATCCCCACCGCATATGAATATAATCAGCGGGATTAGGAGATACACCACAACTAATCTGATCCACTGGCGAGGGGATACTGTTTGAGTTGCCTCTTCATTAACCGTCTTTACTGACATATCATTCCCCAAAATAAAATTGATTTGGGTGTTACTTCAATCTCTTTAGTAAACCTGCGCGACGTTCCATATTACACCTTGTATCCCAATTTACGAAAGGTGCCAAAATATCGTGGAGTTCGTTTGCAATACCTACCATATTCTTTATCAAAAATTCTATGTAAATGCTCCTCTTCAACCATAATCATCTTTCTTGTCCCCACCCAATAGACAAGTGCCGCTATCAAGGCAAGTAGAGAATTCCAAATAAACGGCACTGAAAGAACAATGAGACCGTAACCGATTATTTGAGGATTCCTTGTAAATCGGTATATACCCTCCGATATGAGCTGATCTACTCTCTGCCCATCAATCCTTGCAAACAATTCGAATCCTTTGAAACCTAAACCGAGAATTAAAATACCCGTTACAGCCAAACAACTACCAAATATCAATGAAGTAAAGCTGCTAGAAAACTCTGGTGCGTTTTTTAGCCAATAAGACACAGAGAGGTACTCGTCAGCCCTTATTAACGAAAGATCCCAATAAGAACATGTAAATAGTTGTGCATGTAGAACAAAAACCATTACTTGTAAGAAGGACGATAGCCTGGTGAGTTTCCCTTGTTCGGCATAATCTCTCCTTACTTTGTGAAACACCATTACCGAAATCACTATCAAGCTTATGAGAACGGCAATGAAAATAGTAAGATTTATTTCATCCATTTATTTTCTTTCGCATAACGAACCTATAGAAAAAAACCATTTGGGGACATGATTCCATTCATCTGTTTTTTATTATTCATATAGTTTACTTTGCCGATTACTGGTGAAGATTACAATTATTTTTTATTGGTTTTTTAATACGTCTTTGTATGACCGCCTTATCTAAAACATCATCCCAACGAAGCGGCTAAACCCAATGCCTATCGATACTCCAGTCCATGTGCAATTTTAGGGAATAACATAAGATAGGTGGAATAAGCATCTGAGAACACAGCTGTCCAGTAACTTACCCTCAACCAGATAATTTTATTTTTCATAGTAAACTTCCTGCATTTAGACAATAAACCATTCATTTATAAACTTTAAATCTTCATACTGTTAGAGCATTTTTCTCAGTTATCTTTCACCACCTGATGAATTCCCTTTATGACCATCTGTAACGGGTAGGAGGCGAGTTTCTCCTATCTTCATAATCCAGACTTGCTCTACAGTTAATCCTGCTTTTTCACCAGCTTCCTTAAATCGTTTTGCCGGTTCTAATATGGGTTCATCAGACATTTCAATGGTACCCCAGTGCATGCCAACAAAAGTAGTTGCGCCTATCTCTATTCCTATATTAATGGCCTCTTCCGGAGTGGTATGATTATTAACACCATATTTCCTGTTTCCGTAGGTTCCAATGGTCAGCATGGCTAAATCAAATGAGTTAAAATTTTTGCCAATCTGTTTAAAAATTGTAGGCGAGTAAGCCGTATCACCAGCAAAATAATATTTCCCGGAGGGAGTGACAATACTCCAGGAGCACCATAGAGTTTGATTCTTATCCGATAATCCTCTTCCAGAATAATGCACTGTCGGAAGTGAAGTTATCTGGAAATCAAAAATCGAAAAGCTTTCGTTCCAGTCCAGTTCATGCACATGAATATATCCTCTTTCGGTAAAAAAGCTTTTTAGCTTAAGAGGAACAAAGACATGGATGTTTTCTTTACCAGGTAGCGCTTCGACAAACTTTTCATCCAGGTGGTCATAATGGTTATGCGAAATAAGCATGACATCAATCGGAGGTAAATTGCGCATACTGATACCGGGTTTGACAAATCGTTTAGGTCCCATCGAAAATGGCCCTGCATAATCGGAGAAAAATGGATCTGTCAGAATTGTCTTGCCATTTATTTTTATAAGAAAAGTAGACTGTCCTATCCAGGTCAGGGTGTTTTTATCTTTTAATCGCTGAAACTGATTTAATGCCTGCTCTTCAGACAGGTAATGATTTTCTGGCACTTCTGGAAGAAAAAAAGATGACCATATTCTGTTCAGATAAAAGCCTGGCCCCAATGAAGGCGGGGATGGAACTAATGGATAATTCTGAAATCCATCAGCGATATGATGCTTCTGATTGTCTACTGACAGGACAGACTGTGGTATCAAAGTCATGATGAATAATGCCGCTAATATTTTCACTGTAAAGGATATTTCCTAAATCAAACTTTAAATTGAAGAGCTGATACTGCCAAAACAATCGTAATCAATGCAGCCAGTCCCCAAAGCGTGATGAATAGATAACCCATTTTTATATTTGTAGAGGTTCCAATACGGATACCATGACGTTGCATCATATAACGAGTTGTTAAATTTCGTCCCGCAAAGTATAGGTAGCTTCCTCCTCCTACAAGAGCAAAATACGGCCAGTAAGGGTGTTGCAACATCAACAGAATACCTGCCACTGGCAGGGTCCAGATGATTAGGGAATCCCATATTGCTTCACCACGTGCATCGATATAGAAAGCAGTATCCACATCGGACTCAGCTTCACCCAATCCGAAACTGACTGCGAGAGCGGGTGAAATAGCATAGATCAGCTGTCCCATCCAGGCGAGAAGCGTTAGTATTGTAAGAAATCCACCCCAGAATATTTCTATCATGCTATCGACTCCATGCTCAGTTCACATTGTGTAAATTTGCTCAAAATGGACAATCGTCCAGATGATGTAACACGCCCCAATCAGTGCACCAAAAGGAAAGACTAAAAACCACATCAGGTTTATCTTTGGTTTTTCGAATCGCAGGCTGGTAGATGTCGCCATAACACCCGCCCAAAGCCACCAGAAACTCACCAGTGCCAGCCCGTAATAACCCCACAGCGGACTGACAAATACCAGGATGATGCCGACGATATTAACCGGGATAGATATAAATAGATCGGCGAAAGCCATGCCGTAGTGAATTCGCTGTAGATGCCAGTCGTCTACGCTATCATCCGGGTTTTCCATACGTTGTCCCCTAAGCACCCTCAGTTGCCAGTAACACAGTGGTATCAAATACATCGCCATAATAGCCAGCATAAAATACAGGCTAACCAGAGAAGATAGCGATAATGTCTGTGTCATTTTCTGCTCCTAATTGGTGATGGTTTAATTTTTCATAAACTTTGGTAGTAGACGTCCTGTTTTTTCCTGGTATTGGCGATATTTGGAACCAAAATGATCGAGTAACTGTTGTTCCTCATGTTCTACTCTAAACAGATAAATCAATGCAAAAGCAAGCAATCCTAATGGACCTGCCAACCAGTTTGTAATAAGCAGAGCCTGACCAGTAGCCCACATAAAAAATGATAAATACATGGGGTGTCTGATTTTTTGATAAATACCGGTGGTGATCAGTGTATGTTTATTTCGAATAAACAGAGCAGGTGAAAAATTACCTGCTAAATCTACATGTGAGCGCCAAATTACCCATAACCCACCGATAAAAATAAATGCTCCGAGTACCCTCAATGAGTTAATGATTTGATAATCGGCCATATCCAGCACATTTGAGAATATCGAAAGAAAAGGTAATATCAGGACAGCACCCCATAGGGCCATACCGATAAAAACAACCGGGTTTTCTTTTTGTGAATGCTCAATCTCTTTACGCTTGAACTGCAAACCATAATAACTTCGAATGATTGTCGCCGCCGTAAAGCCAATCAAATAAACTATTTCAAAGATCTCCATCTGTTTGATACTCCAGATTTTAAAGATAATTAAAGCTCTATGACATCACCATGCTGCATAATATGGCACTCAATCCCCATCTTCTCTACCTCACGTTTGAACATTTCATCATCGGCGGGATTAATGTTCTTTCGCCATAAAAAATCACCATTATAATGACAGGGGATAACCTTCTTAGGCTTTATTAATTTGACTGCCCGCAACGCTTCTGCCTCATCCATCGTATTACTACAAACTCTACCTCCGATGGGAATCATCAATACATCAGGCTTTAATCCTTCCCATTCTTTCTGAAGAACGGTATCGCCAAGATTAACAAGTGTTTTATCAGCTAGCGTAATCTTGAAACCTGTCGAGCCGCGTGCAAAATCTATATTTTCTTTTATCAGTTTTACCAAACCAAAAAATAGCTTAATGGTTCCACGACTGTATACCTGCATATCTTGCAGGCTCTCAAGAACTTTGACTGATCCCAGTAATATTGTCTTTCCTCCTCGATCACCTTCGGTAACCTCATTTTCCATCTGAATAAAACCACCCAAAAGCTTAATGGGCAGAGGTCCGTGTTTAGCACGTAATCCCTCAATTTTTAGCTTTCCTATACTGACAACACTACCTGTTTCGATCTTATGCACATTGTTAACCTGAGAGGAAAGAAAATCTCCCATCAATGCTTCTGCACAAACCACGTCAGCACCTGAATTCCTGGCCAAAGCGACTGCATAAGAAAAATGGTCAGGATCACCATGAGTAGTTAGTACATGAGTAACGCCTTTCCATTCCGACTTAGGGATAAGACTGTTGAGTTTGAATAACCATAAATCCTGACCGGGATCGATCGCAATTTTGCTACCTTCATCTTCAATAATGAATGCGTTATAAAGAAAATGTTTTATTTTCATATCGAAAACTCCATTTCATAAATTGTTATTTACTCGACAAATACATCTTCAATGCCAGAAAAAAGGTCCATTGCAAATAGATACCAACGGTAATTCGCTCTGCAAGTCTTGTCAGTGGGCTTTCAGTGATGGCCGTTATGGCAGCTAATCCACCAGTGACTAATATAAAAACGGAGTGATAACTCCACAAAGAAAGAAGAAAATTATAATTTAACTTACTACCCTGTATTTGAAATATTCTATATAACCAGCATACTACTAATTAAAAAATATAGAATCCTTTCCCATGTGCTAAATCAATGATTAACTGGACAGTTTCTGTTTAATTTCTGATAAAGTAACAAGATCAAGGCAATCATGGAGGGATTCAAATGAAAGCGGTGGTATTTACAGAATACGGACTACCTGATGTTCTTGAATTAAAAGAGGTAGAAAAACCAGTACCCAAAGACAATGAAGTCTTAATAAAAATTTATGCAGCCTCCATAAACTCATGGGACTGGGAGTTACTTAGAGGCACACCTTATCCAAATCGCCTGATGTTCGGGCTGTTCAAGCCCAGCAAAATCAGCATACTCGGCTGCGACATCGCGGGACGAGTTGAAGCCGTTGGTGAAAATGTAAAACAGTTTCGACCAAGTGATGAAGTATTCGGCGATATATCACAAGTTGGTTGGGGTGGTTTTGCCGAGTATGTCTGTGCCAGTGAAAATGCATTGACTCTAAAACCAGCCAGTATGACATTCGAGCAAGCCGCAGCCATACCTCAGGCAGCCGTCCTCGCCCTGCAGGGGTTACGTCTGGGGAAAATTCAGTCTGGACAAAAAATATTAATTAATGGTGCGAGTGGTGGAGCAGGATCGTTTGCCATACAGCTTGCCAAATGGTTTGGGGCTGAGGTTACAGGCGTAGATAGGACAAACAAACTGGAATCGATGTACTCACTGGGTGCAGATCACGTCATTGATTTCACCACAGAAGACTTCACCAAAAATGGGCAGTGTTATGACCTGATTCTCGATATGATGGCACAGCGTTCATATTTCGATTACAAACGTGCATTAAGCCCTGAGGGTAATTTTGTCATGGTTGGAGGTTCCATGTCCCTGGCGACTCTGTTATTGATGATGAACCGATTTACTTCAAAAGTCAGCGGTAAGAAAATGCTGTTGCTGTTGCATAAGCCAGATACGACTGACCTGGACTTTTTGAAAAAGCTATTTGAAGATGTCAAAGTCAAATCTGTTATCGATAAATTGTACCCGTTAGCTGAAGTTGCTGATGCCATGCGTTATTTTGGCGAGGGGCAGGCCAAAGGAAAAGTTGTTATAACCATACAGGAAGACTCATGAAGGCAATGGATAAACAAAATACGGTAACCTACAGGGACTGAAGATTGCATTGTTGAAATATGACATAACTATATTTCTGTAGAGTTAAAAATGAATGAGCAAAATGCAGCACAAAATAATATTTAACTGTGGTTAAGTTTTGTTTTACGCATGGCTTTATTTGCTGTTGCGTTAATGTGGCCAGCGGGTACGGTGATGTGGTGGGAAGCCTGGGTGGTCATCGACCTCTGGACTGTTTTTGGTATCGTAATGACTCTTTATTTGGCACGAAATGATCCTGCGTTACTGGCTGAGCGAATGAAGCTACTCCCGTTACAAAAGGATCAGAAAGCCTGGGATAAGGTCATGATGTCATTCTTTACCGTTGCTGGGTTTGGGCTCTATATCACCCCGGGCTTTGATGTCATACGTTATAACTGGAGTACCCCTCTGCCGGTCTGGATAGAAATCATTGCCATGTTGCTACACCTCCCCTTTTTCTGGTTGCTGTTGTGGGTGATGCGTGAGAACACATATTTATCACAAGTCGTAAAAATAGATGATAAACGGGGGCATAAAGTTATCACGACCGGGCCTTATGCACTCGTTCGTCATCCCATGTATATAGTAGTGATTGTTCTGTTGTTTGTTATGCCCGTAGCACTTGGCTCGCGCTTCTCACTAATACTTTCTTTATTTCTAACTGTGCTACTGATCGTGCGTACTTATTTTGAGGATCGAACATTACACGAAGAGCTGGACGGATATTCAGAATATGCTAAACAAACACCTTATCGCTTAATACCAGGGGTCTGGTAAGTGACCAGATAATAATTTATGAAAGCTCTTGTATATACAAAATACGGTTCGCCAGATGTACTTCAGTTAAAAGAGGTAGAAAAACCTGCCCCTAAGGATAATGAAGTATTGATAAAGGTACATGCGGCAACAGTCAATCGAACAGACTGTGCAACCATTAGAGCAAAACCCTTTTTTATGAGAATTGTAACCGGACTTTTCAAACCCAAAAAGAATATTCCTGGAACAGAATTTGCTGGTGATATTGAAGCCACTGGAAAAAATGTATCCTCCTTAAAAGTAGGAGATAAAGTTTTTGGGTTCGATGATATGGGATCAGGCTCACATGCCCAATATATGGTGATAAAAGAAGATAATGTAGTAACAATGCCTGACAAAATTACCTATGAGCAAGCAGCTGCCAGTATCGAAGGTGCTCATTATGCCTATAATTTCATCAATAAAGTAAATCTAATGAAAGGGCAAAATGTACTCGTTAATGGAGCGACAGGCGCTATCGGTTCGGCTGCAGTTCAACTACTGAAATATTTTGATGTTAATGTGATAGCGGTATGTGCTACAGAAAACATAAAGTTAGTAAAATCGCTAGGAGCGAATAGAGTAATTGATTATACAAAAGAAGATTTTACAAAAGAAAAACAAAAATATAATTTTGTTTTTGATACAGTGGGTAAAAGTTCATTTTCAAAATGCTTTCGCCTGCTCCAGCCCGGTGGCATTTATATTTCTTCTGACCTGGGTTATATGTCCCAAAACCTGTTGCTTCCATTCATTACGCCGATATTAAAACCAGTATTAGGAAACAAAATAACTGCATTTCCAGAACCTTTAAATATTCCAGGCAGTTTAGCTTTTATCAAAAAGCTCATGCAGCAAGGTTTATTCAAACCAGTGATAGATCAGGTGTATCCATTAGAGCAAATTATCGATGCTTTTAAGTATGTGGAAAAGGGACAGAAAACAGGCAATGTCGTCATATCAGTGATGAGTAATCTCGACACCAGTTCTTAATGTAGAATCGATCAGGAAAGGAGAAAAACTATGAAAAAGAAAATTCTCGTCATTCTTTGCCATCCAGACAGCAATAGTTTCTGTGGATCAATAACTCAGGCATATGTTGACGGTGTAATGGATACCGGAGCTGAAATTCGTCAACTTAAACTTGGCGAATTAACATTTGATCCAGTGCTGTGGAATGGATATAACAAAATCCAGGATCTTGAACCCGGTTTAGTAAAGGCTCAGGAATTAATTCACTGGTCTAATCATCTCGTGTTTATCTATCCCAATTGGTGGGGATCTATGCCTGCACTTATGAAAGGTTTTTTTGATCGGGTCTTCTTGCCTGGCTTTGCCTTTAAATATGGTAAAGGTTCTTCACTTCCTGATAAGTTACTCACAGGGCGCACTGCTCACTTGATGGTAACTATGGACACCCCTGTCTGGTATTATCGCTGGGTATTTCATCGACCTGGACATAATCAAATGAAAAGAACAATTCTTGAGTTTTGTGGCATAAAAGTCTTGAAAATATTAGAGTTCGCTCCCATCAAAGGTTCAAACCAACAACAAAGAGAGAAATGGATTGCTATGGCAAAAGAGCTTGGCTCAAAAGCCTGACAAATCAAATTCGAATTATTCAATTTATTCACAGAGAACCATTAATCAAAAAGTTTTCTTGAGTGACCGCTTTGTCCACAGGTTGTGTAAAAACTCAACAAATTCTCATTCAGAAAATATTATTCCCACCTCAATACTGTATCACAGCCAATATTAATTATGATAATCCACTAAGCTATCAGATATAACCTGATATTAGATAGCGTATGACACTTTAATTTCTAGGGAATAGTTTTCACACACTCTGTCCATGTCAGGGACTAACTGAGATTTTGTTTAATCCACTGATTTCAATTGTATAAAATAATTCATCGACATCCAGTGACCGGTTTAGAGAAAGCGGTAATCACTTATTGCTGGATGGAATTAAAGTGTAAAATCTGCTACCGGTTAGGAGCTATGCCAATCTCCTAGTTATAACCCTGGAATCTTGTATCATATATTTCAGTGAACATTTAGAAGCTGCTGAATAAATAGTTATTTTATCCAGATTAGATAGGCGGTGTTTTATAGTGGAGACAATAGTAAAAAACATGATGACAGGAAATAAAAAAAACCGTGCATTTTTATTGTTATTTAAAGTGTTACTTTTTTTATCACTTTTTATTCCATTGTCCGCCATTTCGCAGAAATCAGATGGCTATAATGGTTTATTTGAAGAGTATTTATCAAGTCAGGTCGAGAGACATCAGCAGCAGTTCGGTTTACACAGGCGTTCCTTAGAGCTACCTTACAAGAGAACTCATACAAAAGTTATTCTCATTCATGGACTGGATGACCCCGGAAAAGTATGGATGAACCTGGAACCTGCATTACTTGCTCAGGGATATGATGTCTGGGTATTCGAATATCCAGATGATCAAGCTATACATAAATCAGCAGACCTGCTTAATCGTGAAATGAAAAAGCATCGTTTTCAGCTGGGAGAGCAAGTTAAGGTTGTTGCTCATAGTATGGGAGGTCTGGTAAGCAGGGAAATGTTAACTCATCCTGATTTTCAGTCCGAGGCTGCTATACAGAGACCGACTGTACATCAACTTATTATGGTAGGAACCCCCAATCATGGCTCACATTTAGCCCGTTTTAGATTCTTTTCTGAAATTCGTGACCAGCTGTTCTCCGATAAATTCCACTGGCTCGGTGGTCTCATTGACGGTGACGGTCAGGCAGGAAAAGATTTAATTCCTGGTAGTGATTTTCTACAACAGTTAAACGCTAGAAAACGGCCCAATAATACGGAATATATTGTTATTGCAGGGGTACTGTCGAATAAAGAGCTGAAAGGTCTATCACTGCAGTTGAAGCCATTAATAAACTTCAATGAGCGAGCAAAGGCACTTTACAATGATGCCATAATTTCGCTTGGAGACGGAATGGTACCCATCGAATCAGCCAAACTAGCTGATGCCAGATTCTATCAAATGACTGGAACTCACCTTTCAATAATTCGTAATATATTCAAGGACAGCCAAAGAGTTCCACCAGCCATACCACTTATTATTGAGCTACTGGGTGAAGAGTTATTGATTCAGACAATGCAGATATTAAAATAAGCCCTGTCAATAAGCTAGGGGATTAACTAGGTACCTATAAGGAGTCATTAGAAGCTCTTTATTTTGACTCAGGCAGTTCAATCGTATATTTCAGTGGAATTAATGAAGTACTCTGGTGGCGTTAGCAGTCGTTTAGTATACCTGATAGAAATGAGTACTGGCTCCATTAAACCTGTAAATTTGTGTCAGCAATTCTGAAGTAAACCGAGGGATTTTTATCTCATATTTTTCCAGAAGATTTAGTTTTATGAATAAGATATTTTATTAATAATGATAGGGGGGGGTAATTAGCTAATTCTCAATGACATTTCTAATGCTTCAGGTATATTGCTGTATCTAGAATTTTTCATGACCTTACTATGACCACCATTTATAGGATAACTTCTGCACTGTTATTCTTTCTTTCTCGTGAAAATAAATCAATATTAATCTTTTCTGTGAAAATAGAAATGGAAGGTTCTAACAATGGATCTTAACTGGATAGAAGATTTTCTTACGCTTCATAAATGTGGGAATTTTCGTATAGCTGCTGAACAGCGATTTATCTCTCAGCCTGCATTTAGTAGACGAATTCACTCACTCGAAACCTGGGTAGGAGCCAAACTTATCGATCGCAGCAGTCAGCCCGTGAAATTAACAGATGCTGGAGAACTGTTTAAGCCAGTTGCTCAGGAGATAGTGCGTCTGGCATACCTTTCACGAAATAATATACAGGTGAAAATAAGAGAGGGGGAAGAAAAAATTCGTTTTGCTACCTTAAGCACGCTGGCTCAATATTTTATACCCTCCTGGCTAAAGAGTATTCAACAAGATATCGATTCAGAAATATTTAGCGTAAGAACCGACTTTGAAAATGTGGAAGATTACTTGTGCGCATTAGATGAAGGAGAGATAGATTTTTTTATTTGTTATGAAGATCCAACAGAAATACTTCTGAATGATATGAAAAAGTACTCATCGTTACACCTGGGTGTAGAGATGTTAGTACCTGTGGTAAGCCCCGATAGTAAAGGAAATCCGAGGTGGTGGTTGCCATCGAACCCTCAAGAGGTTATTCCCTATCTACAGACTCAGTTTACGCCCTCTCTTTGGCCGGTAAAACATCACCTGGATAGTCGCTATAGAAATCTTAAATTTTTATCTGTTTACCAGACAACTATAGCAGCCTCATTAAGTGCGATGGTTCGTGAGGGATATGGTGTAGCCTGGGTTCCATTATCTATAGCAATCAATGACTTAGAAAAAGGGTTGTTAGTTCGTGCAGGTGATGAAAAAGATGATATTAGACTGGATATAAAAGTATATAGGAATACTAATATTATTGCTCCTCAGGCAGAAAAAATATGGCAGGTATTACTGCATAGAAACTCTTGTTGTTAACAGGGTATTGGTTATACAAAACAATTATTATCCAGGGTCTTTTTGCTAATTTAGTTATTCATTTATTAATCAAAAGAGGTTTTTATTAATACGTTTTTTGCAATGAATCTGAATGGGTGATGCGTATTACGCATGACTCTACTGATTTTTTGCATTGGACTCAAAATAAACTCCCACTTAGCCTAGCGATGGTTAATCTATCCACAAAGAGAGATAATAAAATGAAAATAAAGACTTTATTCACATCCGTTATCGTAGCCACCACGATGACAATGGGTGTTGTTGGGGCTGCTTCGGCAGGTGCTACATTAGACATTGTTAAAAAACGCGGACATCTTCGCTGCCAGGTTGGCTTACCGACACCTGGTTTTTACAATATGAGTTCAAAAGGAGACTGGTCAGGTTTTGATGTGCAAACCTGTCGTGCTGTAGCCGCCGCCATTTTTGGTGATGCTGATAAATTAGAAATTCAATCAATTGGTAGCAATGCGCGTTTTACGGCATTAGCTAATGGCGAATCAGATATGTTATCTCGCACCGCTACCTGGACAATGAGTCGTGATACACAACTTGGGCTAGACTTCCTACCCCCTAATTTTTATGACGGACAAGGTTTTACTGTTCGTAAGGACAGTGGTATCACCAGTGCGCTTCAATTGAAAGGTGCCAAAGTTTGTGTCACTACTGGAACAACATCTGAGCTTAATTTGGCTGATTTTAACCGGACTCATAATCTAAAAATCAGTGCCGTTACCTTTGAAGATTGGAATGTTCGCGATGATACTTTTCTTAAAGGTGGTTGTGATGCAGTTACTGTCGATAAGTCTTCATTAGCCGGCAATATGGCTGCATTTCCAGTTCCCGGTGATTACACAATTTTAGCAGAAACACTGTCTAAAGAGCCATTAGCTCCAGCCGTAAGACATGGTGATAATCAGTGGGCTGATCTTGTGAGATGGTCATTTTATGCCATGGTTAATGCTGAAGAACTGGGTATTACCAGTGCCAATGTTGATGATATGCGCGCCAACTCTAAAGACCCTAAGATTCGTCGTTTACTCGGTCTTGAAGGAAATATTCATGAAGGATTGAGTCTGAAAAAAGACTGGGCCTATAACATTATCAAACAGGTTGGCAATTACGGTGAAAACTACGAAACATTTATCGGTGGCGGCAAAAATGCCATTGGTATTCCGCGTGAAGGATCATTAAATGCTCTATGGACGAATGGTGGTTTAATATATTCACCTCCTATGCGTTAACAGGAACTGTGTAACGTCGAGGTCACCCACCCGGTTGAAGAGACCTCGACGCTATATCAATAAACTTCAAGTTTGCAAAAAATACCCGTATAGAGGTAATTAAGTGACCGATGAAAACCTGAACATCCGTTTAAGACCAAAACAGAAATTTAATTTTTTTCAAGATCAGAGGGTACGCTCAATCTTTTATCAGCTGATAACGGCTGGTATTGTAGGCTGGTTTATCTGGTATCTATTTACCAACACCTCACAAAACCTCGATGCCCGTGGAATGAAATCTGGTTTCGGTTTTTTGAGTGTTCAAGCCGGGTTTGATACAGATTTCAAACTGATAGAATATGTAGCCGGTGTTGGAACCTACGGTGATATTTTTTTACTGGGTATCCTCAACACCCTCTACATATCAGCTCTAGCCATAATTTTCAGTACGATATTTGGCTTAATTGTTGGCATCTTAAGATTGTCCGATAACTGGCTTATTTCCAAAGTATCCTTAGCCTTTGTTGAAATTTTTCGCAATACACCCTTATTAATCCAGATTATATTTTGGTATATAGGTGTATTTTCCATACTGCCTCAAGTACGCAATAGCATGGACTTATCGGTCGGTGCAGAGCTCATACTGTTAAATAACCGAGGGCTCTACATGCCCTGGCCAATCCCTGGTGAACAGTTCTGGTTGAGTGGTGTTGCTTTCATGGTTGCGCTTATTCTCATCTTTGTACTAAGACGATGGGCTCATAAACGTCGGGATAAAACAGGTCAGAAATTTTCATTATTTTTACCTTCAGCGGCATTAATGCTTATATTGCCGGCATCTGTTTATTTATTCACTGGACAGCCTCTTGGCTGGGATATACCGGTACTTGAGGGGTTCAACTTTGTGGGTGGGGCGGCATTACCTCCAGCATTTTTATCACTTTTAGTCGCACTGACCATTTATCACTCTGCTCACTTTGCCGAAACTGTGCGCGCCGGAATTCTGTCGGTGAGTAAGGGACAACACGATGCCGCTTCAGCTATTGGACTGCGACCCGGTCGGGTAATGTCCCTCGTAATAATACCTCAGGCAATGCCAGCTATTGTTCCACCCATGATTAGCCAATGGATGAATGCGGTTAAAAACTCCTCTTTAGCCATTGCTATCGGCTATCCAGATCTTGTCGCTGTTTTTATGCAGACATCTTTAAACCAGATCGGGCATGCGATTGAGATTGTGGGTATGACCATGGCATTTTACATGTTCGTCAGCTTAACAATTTCGGGCTTTCTGAATATCTACAATAAGCATGTACAGCGAGTGGAGCGTTAAAATGGCTATAGTGACAAAACAAAAAACACCGTCTAGAGCAGCACCCATTTCAGAGCGTTCTATTTTGGGCTGGATGAGATTAAATCTTTTCAGCACAGTGAAAAATACAGTTCTTACCTTCGTCACCCTGTTTCTTATTTACATTGCCGTTGAGGGGTTTTGGGTTTGGGGGTTTTACGATGCTGTATGGGTAGCAGAAAGTCGTCGAGAGTGTTTCTCCATCAGTATTGATGGAGCCTGCTGGGCGGGCATTATTGACTGGATGGATAATATTTTCTATGGCCGCTATCCCAGAGAAGAGTTATGGCGGATCAACCTTGGTCTCGGATTATTGGCTATCTGGATGACGCCACTTTGGCTGCCGCGTGTCAAAGCAAAAATGTTAATCGGTCTGAGTACCGTGGCCTTATACCCTTTTTTGGCGGGATACCTGTTTACCGGTGGTGAAAAAGGTATTTTCATGCAAGTCATGGTCACTATCGCAATGGTTTGCCTGCTGGCCAATACTTTACATTCAATTATTGGCGTATTGTCGGGTCGCAGCCTGTCACAGTTTCTAACTCAACTACCAGGAATTAAAACAACTTCACATAAAATTCAGCGCTATATTCTGTTTAGCATTCTGATAATTTTTCTGGGGGCTGCTTACTCATGGCAAATGAGTTGGGACGTGGCGGGAGTCTCCTGGATAAACT
This sequence comes from Gammaproteobacteria bacterium, assembly GCA_018669845.1. GTDB lineage: Bacteria > Pseudomonadota > Gammaproteobacteria > JACNJF01. The sequence continues at coordinate 42,515 of JABHSO010000063.1, forward strand.
GGGGAGGGTTGTTTCTTACTCTGGTTATCTCTGGAATCGGTATTGCCTCAGCGTTACCGGGCGGAATAATTCTCGCACTTGGCCGTCGTTCGGAACTTCCTATAATACGCGTTTTGAGTACCGCATTTATTGAACTGTTTCGTTCGGTACCGTTAATTACTGTACTGTTTATGGCCACTACAATGTTTCCACTGTTTATGCCAGAAGGAATTGTTCTGAATAAACTCACTCAGGTCATCATCGCTGTTTGTTTGTTTAATGCCTGTTATATGGCTGAAACGGTTCGTGCCGGTTTACAAACTATTCCTAAAGGCCAGTTTGAAGCTGCTCATACTATTGGACTCAGTTATTGGGGAACGATGGGTTTTATTATCATGCCGCAGGCACTGAAGCATATGATTCCCAATATTGTAGGCAGTTTCATTGGATTGCTAAAAGATACCACGCTGGTCTCTATTATCGGATTGTTTGATTTGCTGGGTATGTTGAATTCGATTAGTAAGGACAGACAATGGCTTGGGCTGCATAAAGAACCGTTGATATTTGGAGCCATACTGTTTTTCTTAATATGTTTTGTGATGTCAAAGTACAGTCGACATCTGGAAACAAAACTGTCGACTGACCATAAGAAATAATAAAGTAAATCTGAGAATAATAATGACTGATATAAAATCACAGAAAAACCTGACAGACCGAGATCAACTGGCGTCTGCCGCTTCCAGCGAAGTAATTATTGAGCTGAATAAGGTTAATAAATGGTATGCAGATTTTCATGTATTAAAGGACATTGACCTGACCATCCACAAAGGTGAGAGAATTGTCATATGCGGCCCATCCGGCTCCGGAAAATCAACACTCATTCGTTGTATTAATGCATTAGAAGAGCACCAGGAAGGTGACATTATCGTCGATGGACTCACTCTGGGGAAAAACCTCAAAGACCTTGACCATATTCGTACCGAGGTGGGCATGGTGTTTCAGAACTTTAACCTGTTTCCGCACATGAGCATTCTTGAAAACCTGATACTGGGCCCAACCTGGGTACGAAATTTGCCTAAAGAAGAAGCCATTGAAACGGCAATGAAATACCTGGAGCGGGTCAAAATTCCTGAGCAGGCCGATAAATACCCGGGGCAACTGTCTGGTGGTCAACAACAGCGGGTAGCCATTGCTCGTTCATTATGTATGAGCCCCAAGATCATGCTGTTTGATGAGCCTACCTCAGCACTAGATCCAGAAATGATCAAGGAAGTTCTCGATGTCATGATTGAGTTGGCCGACACCGGAATGACCATGATTGTGGTGACCCATGAAATGGGATTTGCCAAGACCATTGCTGACCGAGTCATTTTTATGGACGAAGGTGATATTGTTGAGGAAAATGAACCTCATGAGTTTTTTAACAACCCTCAACATGAACGAACTCAACAGTTTCTTAGCCAGATACTTTAATCATTGAGCAATTGAAAACATTCAACGGACGTCAAAAAACAGACCTTAATAAGCGACTAAATACTTGAGATTTTAAATGAATATACTGCATATTTCTGACATGCATTTTGGTTCTCGTCATTGGAGCGGAAATGACAAAATACTGTTGGAAAAAATAAATTCCTATGCCGCGGATATCGTAATTAATACCGGAGATAGCACAACAGATTCACTGGAAAGCGAGTTTGAGGATGCCAGTAATTTTTTACATTCGATAAAATGTGAACATGTTATTTCAATTGCGGGAAACCACGATAAAAGAAATATGCGCTCTCATGATTTTTTCCAAAAATACATCAATAAGGTCGACCTCATCTATCCACAAAATCCTGAAAATTGTACCAAAAACAAACTTTTCCTTGATGGAGTTACAACCGGTATAAAAGATAAATTTACCGACATTAACTTTATTAAGAAAGTTTCTATTAATGGAGAGTCCATGTTGGTGGTCTGTTTGGATACAAACGAATTGTATAAGGATAATGGATATGTTGATGAAGAAGTGTTACATATGGTTTCTTATGAAATACAGCAACAAAACTATGATCAGCTGATACTGCTGAATCATCATTCTATTTTAGAGACTGATAATGACCCGCTGTTTAATTCTACACGCATCATCGATTTTATTAAAAAAAATAATATCCGACATGTCTTTTGCGGTCATACCCATAAAATGGCACTGACTAAATCAGTGGATCTGTATAACCAGTATTCGTTTACCCAATATACAAATGGAACGCTTACTGCTCATAGTCATCCCACTGATACGAATATGTTTTTGTATTATGAAAACTTAGGTAAAAATGAGATGAAAATAAATTTGATCCGGGTAGCCATTGAAGGCGATCAATTAATATTTACAGAGGAAGTCATTGCAAATGGCTGATGATTTATGAAAGAAGGTTCAATAGAAATATTTTATTCGTAAAAATATTACAAGTCCTTATTGACTTCCTGATCTAAAAATTTATGAGGTAAAGCTTGAAAGCGCTAGTAAAAAAATATGCAAAAAAAGGTTTGTGGCTAGAAGATGTCCCTTTGCCAGAAGTGGGTAATAATGATGTCCTGATTAAAATTCAAAAGACCGCAATCTGTGGTACCGATATTCATATTTATAACTGGGATGAGTGGGCGCAAAAGACGATACCTGTGCCTATGACCATCGGGCATGAGTTTGCTGGCGTTATTACCGAAGTCGGCACCAATGTTAAAAAATTCAAAGTAGGCGATATTGTTTCAGCTGAGGGCCATATAGTCTGTGATGAATGTCGTAATTGTCTCGCGGGCCGTCGTCATTTATGTCCGAATACTAAAGGTATTGGAGTCAATATTACCGGGGCTTTTGCTGAATATCTCTCTATACCTGCAAAAAATGTATTTAAGCCACGACTGAAAATTTCAACCGAGCTTCTGGCCTGTTTTGATCCTTATGGGAATGCGGTACATACCGCACTCTCTTTTAACATGGTCGGTGAAGACGTACTGATTACCGGGGCAGGTCCCATTGGTATTATGGCTGGTATGGTGGCTAACCACTGTGGGGCACGTAACATTATCATTACTGATATTAATCAGTACCGCCTTGATCTGGCCAAAAAACTCATTCCCAAAGTCATTACTATTAATGTACAGGAACAAAGCATAAGTCGAGAAATGATGGATGATCTGGGTATATTTGAAGGATTTGATGTAGGTCTGGAAATGTCAGGGTCTCCACAGGCATTTAGCTCCATGTTAAGCTTGATGATTAATGGTGGTCATATATCGATGCTAGCCATTATGCCATCGGGTTCTGGAATTGAGTGGGATCAAGTGGTTTTTAAAGGCTTAATCATTAAGGGGATTTATGGGCGGGAAATTTTTGAAACCTGGTATAAGGCTTTGATGATGGTTCAGAGTGGATTGCCTCTGGATAAAATTATAACTCACCGTTACCACTATACTGATTTTCAAAAAGGCTTTGATGTGATGCGATCCGGGCAATCTGGCAAGGTAATACTTACCTGGGAAGACGAAAAATAAAATGAGTTATCGACATACAAAATCTAGTTTTACAGATGAACTGAGTGAGATTAAAAATAAAGGTCTGTGGAAGGCCGAAAGAGTCATTTCTTCTGAGCAAAATAATGATATAACTTTGGAAGATGGGTCCAAAGTTATTAATTTATGCGCCAATAACTACCTGGGATTAGCAAACCACCCGGCTATTATTCAGGCTGCAAAAGACAGTTATGATCACTGGGGCTTTGGACTATCCTCGGTACGCTTTATTTGTGGTACCCAAAGCATTCACAAATCACTAGAGAAAAAGGTCAGCGAGTTTCTAGGTATGCAGGATACCATTTTATATGCGGCCTGTTTTGATGCCAATACGGGGTTGTTTGAGACTTTACTCGATAAAAGAGATGCCATTATCTCCGATGAATTGAATCATGCTTCTATTATCGATGGGGTTCGTTTGTGTAAGGCTGCACGCTATCGATATAAAAATAATGATATGCACGATCTTGAAGCCCGTTTAAAAGAGGCTAAGGAGAATGGAGCCAGGCGTATTTTAATTACAACAGACGGTGTGTTTTCAATGGATGGCAGTATTGCCAAGCTGGATAAAATTTGTAATCTTGCTGATGAATATGATGCGATGGTGCACCATGATGACTGCCATGCGGTTGGATTTATGGGGAAAACAGGGAGAGGGATTCATGAGTATCATGGTGTAATGGATAGAGTCGATATTATTACCGGTACCTTTGGCAAAGCATTAGGCGGTGCCAACGGTGGATATACTTCAGCTCACCAGGAAATTATCGATTTATTGCGTCAGCGATCACGTCCTTACCTGTTTTCCAATACGCTGGCTCCTTCTATTTGTGCGGCCTCTATTCAGGTCCTGGAAATGTTAATCACTTCAACTGAGCTACGCGATCAACTGATGGATAACACTCGGTATTTTCGTCAGGGTATGCGTGAGGCTGGTTTTTTGGTGAATGATGAAGAACACCCCATTGTTCCTGTCATGCTGGGTGATGCAAAACTTGCACAGGAAATGTCGGTCAGGCTTTTACAACGTGGAATTTATGCCATTGGTTTTTTCTTCCCTGTAGTTCCAGAGGGAAAAGCCAGAATTAGAACCCAAATTTCAGCGGCCCATACCCGCCAAGACCTGGATGCTGCAATTTTGGCATTTGCTGATATTTACAAGGAGTTAACCTAAAAAATAAGCTGGGCACTATATCAATTGAAATATAAGGCTCATTGAAATGACAGTTATCGGCAACATGAACATCAATGAATGTGAAAGCCTTGTTTGAATGACAGGTTTTGAAGAAACCAACAGGATATTCCTCAATCCTAAATTTCATAAAGACTTCTTTTCCCAACCTTATAGCTTACATACTAAATCCTTGTAACTTAAATAGTCAGATTCTCAGAAAAGTGAAAATCATCTATGGTTCCTTTGTCCATGATTAAGCTTGATGGATATTGTTGAATATTTCGCTGGTTGAACTTTAAACCGAAGGTTCTACTTCCTCCTTCGTCCGGTATGGAGAAACCAAAAAAGTTCTGAATTGATTTTTTTTGGTTTAAGTATTTTTCCAGAATCTGATAGTTTACATTTTCCAGAGTATTGAGATGATCCAGCTTCCTGTTAGGATTCGTATATATCATTTTACTTCATTTCAAGTAGCTTTAATTCCAATATTCTGGAAACGTGATGACCTACTCCAGTGTGGCGATAGCGGCCGTTGTTGGTTTGAATTCCAAAATAACTTACCACCATAATCCAAAGGCCAGAATCCTTAAACTTTTTATGAAATAGGTATACTGTTTCCTTAATTTCAGAATATTTCTATACGGTATTGGAAAATGTTAGTAAGACCCCATATCTCCCTAAAATAAAGCAATGTTAGCCAGTCAAAAAACAAACGGTACCCTTATGACATTAATTTCGATTTCATATAATACGGAGAGATTATGAAAATTTTATTTCTGGTCTTTTGCCTTCTATGTCCACCGCTGGCAATGGCACAGGATGGTCACCGCGAACATGGCGCTCACCAACACGGCCATGCCTCAATGAATATTGCCATCTCTGGTGACGAGTTGCAGGTTGAACTGCTGACTCCGGCTTTTAACCTGCTGGGATTTGAGCACAAACCTTCAACCCAGTAACAACATCAATTATTGGATGCGGCCGTACAACAGTTACAAAACTTGGCCAGGCTGATCCGTCCTGAAGCTGCCGCACAGTGTACTCAAGAACACATCGCTCTACACAGTGAGTTACTGGAAGAGGAGCATCATAAAAAAGAACATCAGCATGATGAGGAAGAAGCAACCGGTCACAGTGATTTCGAAGTCCACGTCCATTTTCATTGTCAAAAGCCGGGCAAACTGACTGGGATTGATACCGCCGGTTTATTTAAGGCATTCCTGTCCATGGAAGAACTTGAAGTACAATGGATCAGCGATCAAAAACAGTCGTCTGTTGAGCTGTCACCCAAAAACACCCGAATCAATCTACAATAGCCCATGACCGAGGCTGTCATATCCCTTAACAACCTGCAATTCACCTGGCCGCGCAGCTCGCAACCGGTTTTGAGCATTGAGCAGTTGCATGTTAACCCAGGTGAACATCTTTTCATCCAGGGTAAAAGTGGCAGCGGTAAAACGACCTTGCTCAACCTGCTGACCGGTATCAATCAACCGGATTCCGGTCAGTTATCGGTGCTGGGCTTTGATCTACCAGCTATGAGCAGCATACGGCGGGATAGCTTTCGGGCCGATCATCTTGGCGTGATTTTTCAACAGTTCAATCTGCTCCCTTTTCTCAGCATTGTCGATAATGTCATGTTGCCCTGTCGTTTCTCCAAAAGACGCCGTGACAAGGCAGGAAACCTTGAACAAGCTGCCAAGCAGATGCTGGATGAATTGCAGATTTCTGAAAATTTGCGACAACGTAATGTCATGGATTTAAGCGTCGGCCAACAGCAACGTGTCGCCGTGGCACGCGCACTGATCGGCAACCCGGAAATCGTCATTGCCGACGAACCGACCTCGGCACTGGACACTGAGAATCGCGATAACTTCGTTGACCTGCTTTTCCGTCGTGCAAACGAGCATGGCAGCACACTGATTTTCGTCAGCCATGATCAGCACCTGTTCAACCATTTCCAGCACAGTATCCACCTGGATGATGTTAACCTTGCCATAGCAACGAGCGCTGAATGAAACTACTGCCTCTGACTCTGAAAAGTGCATGGAACCGACGTCTGAGTCTGTCTTTGACGGTATTATCCATCGCTATCAGTATTATGCTATTACTCGGTGTCGACCAGGTTCGCAAGGAAGCCAAAAGAAACTTCATCAACACCATTTCGAAAACCGATCTGATCGTCGGTGCCCGCAGTGGTCCGGTCAATCTGCTGCTCTACAGCGTGTTCCGCATTGGTAATGCGACTAATAATGTCTCCTGGGAATCCTTTGAAAAACTGTCATCCTTGAAACAGGTCAAGTGGGCCATCCCGCTGTCGCTGGGTGATTCCCATCGGGGATACCGCGTTCTTGGCACCAATACCGATTATTTTAAATACTATCGTTTTGGAGGTGACCGACAGTTAGAATTTGCTGAAGGCGGGATATTTAGTCATGTTTACCAGGTGGTACTAGGTGCAGATGTAGCAGCCAGCCTTGGCTATCGCCTTGAAGACAATATCGTGGTCTCGCATGGCCTGTCGTCGGCCAGTTTTGCCAATCATGATGACAAACCATTCCGTGTCATTGGTATTCTGAAGAAAACCGGCACACCACTGGATCGTACACTGCATGTTCCGCTGGAAGGTATTAGTGCGATCCATAGTGACTGGAAATCCGGTACCCGTTCACCTTTACACCTGAATGCACAACAGGCGCTGAAGATGGATTTAATACCGAAGGAAATCACTGCCTTCATGCTGGGGTTGAAAAACCGCATTGCCACCTTTCGCGTACAACGCCAAATCAATGAATTCGATGAAGAACCTCTGCTGGCTATCGTGCCAGGCGCCACCTTATCCGAGTTGTGGCGTCTGCTCAGTCACTTTGAAGTCATCCTGCTGGCAATTTCAACTCTGGTTCTGGTTGCAGGTCTAATCGGCATGCTGACCACAATCATCTCCAGCCTCAATGAGCGCCGGCGCGAGATGGCCATTCTTCGCGCCATTGGAGCACACCCTTATCATATTATCCTGCTGTTCATGATGGAAACCCTGATCATCGTCAGCCTGGGCATCGTGCTTGGTATTTTCCTGCTATACCTGTTGATGTTCAGTGTCAATCCGCTACTGACCGAATGGACAGGTCTAACTTTACAAATTCAGGCACCCGACATGCAACAATGGCTATTGCTGGCTGTTATAATGTCAGCCGGCGTGTTGGTCAGTCTGGTACCCGGCCTGATTGCCTACCGGCATTCATTGCAGGATGGCCTGATGCCAAGACTTTAATGAGACTGAAAATGAAATACTTTAACTGGAAACAAACCCTGCTATTAATCCCCCTGCTGTCTACTGTAGCCTGTGAACAGCAGGAAACAGAAGTCGAGATCCTATCGCTAACTCAGGACGCTGCGACAGAACTGAAGGTGCCGTTGCCTAAAGAATCAAAAACTGAGCCAGCAATAGATCGATTGCCAGGCGATTCACTACCCACCATCAGTTCCGCCTTGGAACCGGAAGGTTCACCTTACCGGGAAATTATCTGGGATGACCTGATGCCGGAGGAATATCGCCCAGAAATTGTGCTGAAAAAATACATGGAACAGTTAAGCGAACTGGAAGATGATGACCCGAAAGCTATTGCGCTATATGGCCAGATCCAGGCTGAACTGGATAACGCACCACTGAATGAAAAGCTCAATGGTAAAAAAATCAAACTTCCCGGTTTTATCGCACCTCTGGAAAACACCGATGGCAAGGTCAGTGAATTTCTACTGGTACCCTATTATGGTGCCTGTATTCATGTGCCACCTCCACCTGTCAACCAGACGGTACTGATCAAAACCATGCAGGACTCCACAATTGCCGTCGACAATATGTATGACCCCATCTGGGTTAAAGGTGAAATCCAGACACAGGGAGAAAAAACTGATATCGGAGAGGCTGGTTACCGAATCGTTAATGCTGAAGTGGAAGTTTACTCGGAGTAAATGGAGGGCAGTCTAGTATTTTTTATGATGGATACTTGGGAGCAGTATATGCATTAAAATGGGTTGCTCTTTTATCTTTCCAACGACCGTTATGTCTATAAACCTCTAGTTGCCTACAACCTGTCAGGAATGGCTACAGTTTGCAAACTTGCCTGTTGCACCTCTCCATGCTAGCGGCAGCTATTCGTAATATTAGATGGTTAATTGCCCAACAGAACAAACTTAATTATCTACTCCCTCCAATTAGTACAAACTAAATTGCTAAGGTACAGACTTAATTTTCTCTAATCACGGGGCTAGATATGATGCTGCGTTAGCCTGCTCCAGATTGCTGATTTTTTGCATAAGTATTTGGCTTGATAGAAAAATTATTAGCTTATAATTTTAATAACTTGATTAAGGGCCTTATTGAGTAGAGAATCTATAAAGTTTAGCTTTCGTTCGGTCTTAGGCTGGCGAGTGAAAAACCAAATAGTAACAATAAAAATACCCCATTTAGAGGAAAAATATATGAAACGTCGTGATGTTCTGAAAACAGGTGTAGCAGCAGCACTTGGTACTGCTGGCGCTGTAGTTTCGGCACCTGCTATCGCAAAAAGTCGAATTGAAATCAACATGGTCTCTACCTGGCCTCGTGATTTCCCAGGTCTGGGTACGGGTGCTCAGCGATTCGCAAAAAATCTGGAAGATATTTCCGGTGGTCGTATGAAGGTTAATTATTTTGCGGCTGGTGAACGTGTTAAAGCTTTCGATTCACTGGATGAAGTATCATCTGGTAATGCTCAAATGTACCACGGCGCGGATTACTACTGGAAAGGTAAGCACCCTGCATGGGCTTATTTTACCGCTGTACCTTTTGGTTTATCTTATACTGAATTCAATGCATGGATGAGGTTTGGTGGTGGTGAAGCACTGCATGATGAAGTGGCCGGTGGTTTTGGTATGAAGTGTCTGCCCTGTGGTAATACCGGTGTTCAGATGGGTGGCTGGTTCCGTAAGGAAATGAATTCTGCTGATGATTTCAAAGGGCTGAAAATGCGTATTCCAGGTCTGGGCGGTGACGTTCTGGCTAAACTGGGTGCTTCTCCTGTATCTTTGCCTGGTGGTCAGATTTATGAAAATCTGGTATCCGGCGCGATTGATGCAACTGAATGGGTAGGCCCCTGGAATGACAGTTTTATGAAATTCTATGAAGCTGCCAAGTACTACTACTACCCTGGTATGCATGAACCGGGTGCTTCTTTAAGTGTCGGTATGAACAAAAAATGGTGGGATGGCCTGTCGAAGACAGATCAGCTTATTATTAGAGCCGCTGCTGAAACAGAAAACTCAATCATGATGTCTGAGTACAATGCCAAGAACGGTTCTCATCTGGCTAAACTGATTAATGAACAGGGTGTTAAACTGCGTAAATTCAGTGATGATACCTACGATAGTTTTGGTGATGCGGCTGAGGAAGTTTTTGCTGAAGTTCGTGCGCACAGCGCACTGGCCAAGAAAGTTCATGATAGCTTCTTGACAGCTCGTCAGGATGTCGGTGCCTGGGCCAAGATTTCTGATGTTGCTTATATTGAGCAGAGAAATCGTGTACTAGGTCTGTAAAGACTGATTACCTGTAAATCAAAACGGAGCCTTAAGGCTCCGTTTTTTTGTATTTAAGTTGCAACAAGCTGAAGCCTCACTTCCTTTTAAAGTCTATTTATCGACACTGTCCTGATGACTGATAACCTGTCTATCCATCCTGTTTCAACCTTTAGTAAAACGCTGGCCTATCTCATGGTCTGTTCAGTTTTACTGTATATCTTTAATAATTACCTGGTTTACTGGCAGGGTTTGCCGGGGCCCTATAATCTTTTAGTGCATCTGGGCTGGTTGGGTGAAGCATCATCAGCAGCTTTAGCAGATGAAAAAATAAACCACGGCTGGATGCAGCTGGTTGGTTACATTATTGTCTTATTCTTCACAGCAGTTTATGTCATTAAAACAAACTCGCTATCTTTACGTCAGGCATCGGAACGGTTACAGATACTGGCTGCTTACCTTGTACGAGTGGCTTTCTGGGCAGTTATGCTGATCGGTTTTGTTGACATGCTGATTTCTTTCATGCGAATTGAAAAATTCCTCGAATTCTGGATTAGTAATGAACTCATTGTTCAACTGGGCCGTCCTTCGTTTCGAGGTATCTATGTGCATTATCCTCTGCTAATAAGCTCTTTTGTTTTTGCACTGATATTCCGCAAAATTAGTTTTTCCTGGTTAGCATTAATGGTAGTGCTGTCCGAATTTCAAATTGTATTAACCCGTTTTGTGTTTTCCTATGAACAGGCTTTTCAGGGTGATCTGGTGCGCTTCTGGTATGCCGCTTTATTTTTATTTGCCAGCGCCTATACCCTGATTAATGAAGGCCATGTCAGGGTGGATGTTTTATATGCTGGTTTTAGCCGGGTGAAAAAAGCAACAGCAAATATTGTCGGATCGTTGTTTTTGGGTATTCCCCTGTGCTGGGTTATTTTGATGCACGGCCTGGGCGGAAAAGGTAACAGTATAAATAGCCCGCTGTTAAGTTTTGAAATTTCACAAAGTGGTTATGGCATGTACGTCAAATACCTGATGGCTGGTTTTCTGGTGGTGTTTGCGGTCACCATGATTATTCAATTTAGCAGTTATTTTTTACGTAATATGGCCGAGTTGATTGAACCTGAGAATAAAAGTCCTGATGAAGCAGGTATTCCACCTTTGACAGATGCAGCTTTGCCTGAAGGCATGAGAAAGAATTCCGCTACACAGAAGAGAGAGTCCTGATGGAAGTTTATTTTTTATTGCTGCTGGTCATCTTAATGATAGCAGCACTTACTTCAGGTTTTCCTGTAGCTTTTGCGTTACCCGGTTCCGCTATTTTATCCATAGCAATTGCTGCCTTATGCGGCTATTTGTTTGTTGGCGACCCCGATGCGTTCTTTTCTCACGGTGGCCCAAACCAGTGGTTAAGTGCCGGGGTTACTAATTTTCGAAGTATGTACTGGGTGGTCGAACGAGATACCCTGATTGCTATTCCGCTGTTCGTGTTCATGGGCATCATGTTACAGCGCTCTAAAATTGCAGAAGATTTACTGGTAGCGATGGCCCAATTATTTGGCCCTGTTCCCGGTGGGCTTGGTATTTCAGTTATTTTTGTGGGAGCGCTGCTGGCGGCAACGACCGGTATTGTTGGTGCTACGGTTATTGCGATGGGGCTTATTTCATTGCCTGCGATGCTACGAAATAATTACTCTAAATCACTGGCCTGCGGAACCATCTGTGCTTCAGGCACATTGGGGCAAATTATTCCACCCTCGATAGTGTTGATTATTCTGGCAGACCAATTGTCGAGTGCTGCTGATCAGGCGAATACGGCACGTAAATCTGAATACAGAGAAGTGACTGGTGAGTTTTCCATGCCCAGTGATTTTGATGTGGTGTCGGCCAGTGCCGGCGACATGTTCATGGGAGCATTTGTCCCGGGTCTGATTCTGGTTGGACTGTACATGGCTTATATTTTTATTGCAGCCGTCATCAAACCTGAAGTGGCCCCGCCGGTTCCCTATGACGGAAAATATAACAGGCAATTTTTTATCAAAGTTTTAATGGCACTTGCTCCACCATTACTGCTTATATTTACCGTTCTGGGTTCTATCGTATTAGGTATAGCAACTGTAAATCAGGCTGGTGCAATCGGTGCTGTGGGTGCATTGATCATGGGCAGTTACCGTCTGACTCAGGGCAGTAAAACTGCATATTATCCAGCCATATTAGCGATTGTTTCACTGGTTGCGATTACCTTCCTGCTGAATAATTACGATTTAAATATCAAAAATATTAAAACTGCAGAGGATCAATTTGGAGTGTATCTGGCTACCATTGCGGTGTCTGGATTACTGATCTCGGTAGTGTGGGCTATCTGGCGAGCACACAAAATTGATAATATTTTGCATGACGTCATGATTGAAACAGCTAAAACCACTTCCATGGTTTTTATTATTTTGCTGGGTGCTGCGATGCTGACATCAGCGTTTCGTGCATTTGGCGGGGAGGAGCTGGTTAAGCAGTTCCTGACTACCTTACCGGGTGGATTCTGGATGCAGTTCGTGGTGGTGATGGCAGTTATTTTCCTGTTGGGTTTCTTCCTGGATTTTATAGAAATTGCGGTGGTTGTTGTGCCTATTGTAGCACCTATCCTGTTAGCTAATCCTGAAGCCAATGTCACCGCAGTGTGGCTGGGTGTCATGGTTGGATTAAATATTCAGACTTCATTTTTAACGCCGCCATTTGGCTTTGCGTTATTTTATTTGAGAGGTGTTGCGCCTGCCATTGTAAAAACCCTGCATATCTATAAAGGTGCCATTGCTTTTATTGGTTTACAGCTGGTTGGTTTGTTTATTGCCGGAGCATTTCCAACACTGATCAATTACCTTCCAAATCGAACCTATCTGACCTCTGATACAGCACCACCCCCAAATAATCCTCGTATTCAGCTTTGTCTGGAAGATATGGTATTTGGTGGATATGCCAGGCAGAAAAATGATATTGAACAGGCTTTGAAACTGGTTAAAAAACTGGATACAGCTTATTTTCCCGATAAATATCGACAAAATCTGAATGAAGGTTTTAATGATATGTCAAAAGTATTTGCAACAATTTCTCAAATTGAGAAAGCAGAAAAAGACCTGCAAAGCTATGTTGTTGAGTATGAACCATTGCACCGTGAAGTCCGTAGCATTCAGCGAGATGTTCGAAAAATAGGTAAAAAAATAGAACTTTTAGAGGATGGAATAAAACAAATTGAATTCTCGGAAGAACCTGATGAAAGTGCAATGAAAGACCTGGAAAACCAGATTGCAGAGTTAAAATCTGATCAGCAACTATTAACGGTGAAAATTCCAGAGCAGTGGAAAAGTGCCAGAGAGCAATATCTGGCTTTAGCTAAAAAGGAAAAAATTGCACGCAATAAATATCGCCGCTTAGTGGATGATAGTTATCAGGTAGTGGTGGATACCAGACTCATGATTGCAGCAGCAGATGAACTAAAGCAACTTCAACCAGAGTTAGAAGCTTTGTTTATGGTAATTCGTGATGCTGAGTTTAAAGATGCTATGGCACAGATCAAGGTGGTAGAGTCATCTTTATCTTCCATTAAAAATGCTCATCCAGTGAAGTCTAAATTATCAAAAGCACGTCGGGCTTTGAAGAAAACTCAGGATAGAGATAAAGCATCTGGCCAGCTGGTTAAGGCTATACAGATTCTTGAGGTCGAAATAGAATGGCGTACAAGTGCAAAAAAGAAATTTTCACATGGTCTGGAGCAGTTTGATAACGTGGTGAAAAATACTGTTGGTTTGAGAATGCAGGATAGATTAAAAATTGAGCAGGCAGAGGAAATAGCCGGCTGTCTGGCGCATCATAAAGATATATCATTGGCTTTTTAAGATTATTTAAGAAAACAGGATGTGACATAACGGTTTAGTGCTATGCAATTTTCACTGTCGCACTTACCCGAAATATTATTCGGGTCAGGAAAATTACAACTTCTTCCAGAAGTAATCAGTCAATTTGGCAACCAGGTTTTGCTGGTGACAGGCGGATCTTCCTGGGCCAAAGCAGGCTGGTGGCCTCAACTGATTGACTCGCTTCAATCTGCGGGTATTCATTACGAACAAGTTATGGTTGCAGGCGAGCCTTCTCCAGAACTGGTTGATGATGCGGTTAAACAATTCTGTGAATCTAAAATTGATGTGGTGGTCGCCGTTGGGGGTGGTAGTGCTCTGGATGCAGGAAAGGCCATTGCAGGATTGCTTAAAATAAATCATTCAGTGATGGATTACCTGGAAGGTGTTGGACCTGAATTAAAATACACTGGACCGGCAGTACCTTTTATTGCTTTGCCGACTACAGCCGGTACAGGCAGTGAAGCGACTAAAAATGCAGTGTTAAGCCGTTTGGGGCCAGGCGGGTTTAAGAAATCATTTAGAGATGACTTATTGATGGCTAAGGTAGCCATAGTCGATCCGGATTTACTGGTTAGTTGCCCACCTTCTGTAATTGCTGCAAATGGAATGGATGCATTGACCCAGTTGATGGAATCCTATGTCTCAACACGTCAAAATACATTCTGTAATGCATTATCTGAACAGGCTATTCGAGCAGTTCGTGATGGCTTGTTGCTGTTATATCAGTCGGCAGAAAAAAATCCTCAAGCACGAGAAAATATGGCTTTTGCCTCGATGGTTTCCGGTATTAATCTGGCCCAAACCGGCTTAGGCTCCGTGCACGGTCTGGCATCACCACTGGGAGCCTTTTATCCAATTCCTCATGGCGTGGTTTGTGGCAGTCTGTTGGCTGAGGCGACGGAAATGAATATCAGGACCATGTTGCAACGTGAGCCTGATAACCCGGCTTTAGAATCCTATAAAAAAATAGCCCAGATGTTGTGTGGGAAACACTTTAGTGATGTTCATATTGCATTTGATGAATTATTTAAGGTTCTACGAGACTGGACTCAGCAGTTGGAAATATCTCACCTGTCCCGTTACGGTGTAAATGAAAGTGATATCGAACGAATTGTGCAAAATGTAAGTCCGAGCAGCATGCGAACCAACCCGATAAGACTGACAGATGAAGAGATTGCGGCTATAGTGCGCGCCCGACTTTAAATACACCGTACTAACCGATGAAACTGGCTTTACTCATAATAATTTCTGTCTCGATAGTGGCTTCAGCAATATTCTATCTAACTACGGACAGGTCATTAAACGAAGCGGCTGATATGCCATGGCATGTTACTGTGCATGATTCCAGCCATATGGAAGTTTTTGGCATTGTGTTGAATACAACCACCCTGGAACAGGCCCGGCAGAAATTTGGACAACTGGATGGTATAGCTCTGTTTAAAAATGCACAGGCAGAATATAGCCTTGAGGGGTATTTTGGAAAGGTCACTATTGGGCCATTCACTGCAAGAATTATTGCTAACCTGGATGCCACTCAGCATGAGCTTGAACAATTAACTGAGCACACGATAAAAAGAATTAAAACTAAAGATGGTAGTGAAAGGTGGACTTTAAAAGCAGATAAACAGGTGGAGCAAGGTGCACGTATTATCAATTCGTTAAGTTATATTCCTACTTATAGTGGTATGGATCAAGAATTTATCAGCCAGCGTTTTGGTGTGCCGTCTACAAAAAAAGTTGTGGATGAAACGACTCAGCTTTGGTTTTACCCTGAACTTGGTGTCAAAATAATGGTCGATAATGAGGGAAAAGAATTATTTGAATACACGGTTCCGGCATTATTTAAAATGGAAGAAGGAGATAATTAATGGCTTTATCCGTAGCAATCATAGGTGCCAGCCACAAAGCTCAGCGTTATGCTTATAAGGCACAGGTCATGCTGATGGATTATAAACATACGGTTTTTCCGGTGTCGGGCAATGGCCGGGAAATTCTGGGTGTCGAAGGCTATAATTCAATAAAGCAGATTACTCATCCTGTTGATACTGTTACGTTTTATTTGAATGCCGGGCTGCATGAAAATATCAAACAGGATGTTCTGTCCATCAAACCTCGCCGCATCATCTTTAATCCCGGTACAGAATCAACCAAGCTTGAGCAATTTTATCAGCAGCATGGCATAGAAACTCTGGAAGCCTGCACTCTGGTTATGTTACGAACCGATCAATTTGAATAATTGCATTCTGATGGAACGATAGAATCTATTTTCCCTGCCAGATAATAAGCAATTAATCCCAGCCATTCATGCGATGCTAGTACCAGTTGGTTGGCATGCCCAATAAACTCAAAATCAGGTTTGTATAATTTTGATGGTAAGGTCTGGTGATCAACCGGGTAAGGAATTATCATCCAGTTTTGCTTGCAAAAAATACCCATGGCCCGGGGCATATGATATGCCGTCGTTATCATTATCCATGTTTCATTTGGCTGAGGATTGACTAGTTGTTTGGAGTAACTAACATTTTCTGCTGTATTTCGAGCTTCATTCTCCATTATTAATCTTTCTGCTGATAAACCTGATTGCAGGAAATACGTTTCTGCTATTTGGGCTTCGGTGGGTTTATCCCTGTCAGTGTTTGCGTTTCCTCCGCTAAAAACCAGTTTTGCATCTGGATAAAGTCCGGCCAGGTGAATAAAACTGCTTAACCTCTCATGATACTGGTTAGTTTCCAGCTGTTGCCATTCTGAGCTCAATTCTGTCATCACTGATCCGCCTAATACTATGATGCCGTCCACCTTTTCTGGTAACTCAGGGTTATGCTGGAACCTGCTCTCTAGAGGGTGAAGCATCCAGTCTCCGACTGCAAAAAAGCTTAAAAACAAACTACTTATTGTTAGCAAAGATAACAATAAGGTGGCTTTTTTGATCTGTCTAAAGATAAGCAGAATTAAACATAGGGTTAAAAATATAATGAACAGACTGTCAGGTGATAAAACAGTCCAGACATATTTAGATAAGTAAAAAAACAGATTATCCATTGGAGCTCGTTTTAATTTTCAAGTTATACTCGGCTTTATGATTTTGTTCAGGCATTTTTTGATAATTTCCCTACTGGTCTTTATGGCTATCAATAATGGCCATGCTCGTGCGATTGAATCAGATAAATGGCATGATAAATTTGATCGTCATTTTAAAAAGTATTCCAAACGATATTTCGGGCCTCATTTTGAATGGCGTTGGTTTAAATCTCAAGGAATAGCTGAATCAAATTTGAATGAGAATGCTTCCAGCCCGGTGGGTGCCAAAGGGATTATGCAAATTATGCCAGCTACCTTTGAAGAGATAAAAGAGCAGAACCCGACTTATATCGGGCTTAATGTTCCCCGCTGGAATATTGCTGCCGGCATCTTTTATGACCGCCAGCTGTATCGTAAATGGCGTAAACCTTTACCCAGTGATGAGCGTTTGTTTCTGGCTTTCTCCAGTTATAATGCGGGTTATGGGCGTGTGTTAAAGGCGGTTAAACGTACCCGTAAAGATAATTACACGTGGATTGAAGTTAAAAAACACTTACCGGCTGAAACTCGTGGTTATGTTTCCAGGATTGCCACGTTGATGGATACGACAAACCGTCATAGAAAAACTAACTTACGTCGCTTCTCAGATCTATTTAATTGACTTTATAAACACCGGCTTTATTCAAGTGGGTAAATTCCAGCGGGTTTGCTAATCAGTCTACTAAAAATCCATGCGGTTTTTCCTGTATGGGTAATTCCAATATAGGTCCAGCCATTTTGTTCTCGAAGTGGGATGACGTTATGTCCTCGTTCCAATGTTGCAACCACTTTATAGCTTTTATCCGGGCCACGTCTTGTATTGGCCTTATCAACGTTAACCTGCATAGTATCACCTAGTAGTGACCAGTCAGTTTTGAGTAATAATTGAAAGGTGTTTTGAGCCAGCTCATTATTGCTGCTGAGTAAAGCCATTAGAGTCTCCTTGGCGGGTTCATGACCTTTTAATGCCGCTGAAATATACCAGCCAAGAGCAATGGGTAAGTTTTTTTCTACCCCCAATCCCTGTGAATAGAGATCTCCAAGTGCGTAATGAGAGTTTGCATCACCGGTGGTAGCTGATTTGAGCCACCAATTTAAGGCTTTTTCATCATTTATGCTTAAACCATAGCCATTATGATACATCCAGCCTATATTGTACTGTGCTGAGCTATTACCCTGTTGGGCCAGCGGTTCCCAGATGCAGTAGGCAATTGCATAATTACCCTGCTGCATGGCGCTTCTTGCTTTAAGGTCGAGCTTATCAGTTTGTTGTTGATGACTGAAAAACTGGGCATGTAATTGGCCGCTTAGCAAAAAAAATAGCAAAGTTAAACTTGATCTGAAAACTGATGTCATAGGCATTGCTCTATATAAGAAAAGGTTAATATTAAACAAAAGTATGAAATATTTCTCTTAAGCATTTGAATTTCCAAAGAATATGCTAGTATAAATTAGTAGTGTTATTATATTTTTTGTTATTTAGCGGGTTATTATGGTTGTTGTCTTATCATTTTAAAACTGTTGTTGCCATTTTATATGTTTATTTGCCGCTATAATTAACTTCAAGGGTCAATGTGACCTTACTCAGGATATACAACAGGTAGACCTAGACGTGCCAGTAGAAAAAATTAATCGTTATAAAAAAACCATGAAAATAGGTTTTTGTAATGATGTGATAGAACAGAAATTTCAAAAATTTCAAGTCAATCGTGGGCGCAGTACAGCGAGCTATTCTCTGGTTGCTTTAGCCGTCATTAACTTTACGTTTGCTTTTCTTGAGTTCTGGATTCTCGGTTTAAATTCTTCAATACCTTTTTATTCTTATCTTTTCATCTCAGTGTTAAGTTTAGGTATCGTATTATTTAGTGTGGTTAGCATTAATACCTCCGCTCTAAAGTTGCGCATTATAGTACCCGGTGTGCTGACATTGCTGGTTTTGATCTGGGCGCTCTATTTACAAAACTACCGTCTTTATCATGCCATTGAAATTACGTTGCTGGTGATCTGGATAGGTAGTCTGAATGTGCTAAGTTTCCGCTTATCCTCTCTTCTCAGTTTTATTGTTTTAACTGCTTTCATAACCACTGCCTATTTAAAGGGAGCGACTGATACTAATATAATTGCATTGACCGTACTGATGATTGCGGCCTACTGTCTGACTTTATACCTGTCATACATGGCTGAACGGTTTCGTCGCATGATGTTTTTAACCAATGAAACGTTGACTGAAGTGTATGACCGTCAGGAAAACTGGGCATATACACTAATAGATCTGGATATGTCTTTAAGCGGCATACTCGATTTCAAAAAGTTAACCGGGCGACTGATGGAGCATATCAAAACCGTCATCGAATATGATTCTTATGTTCTTACTTCGCTGGATGGAAAGGGTCCAAAACCCGCAGCTGATGAAATGGAAGGAACATTATTTGAACAGGAAGATAATACACTGTGGTCCGATGATTTGATCACCAGGTTGTCTCAAACCAGGCAGGCTTCTGTGAGTGCTCAGTTTGAAATTGTTAAAGGACTATTTGGCAAAGATAAAAAGAATTTTCAGCATTACAGACTGGATATTCCTATATTTAATGAGTCCAACCTTGTGGGAGTGGTGAGTCTTAGAAGAAAAGGCCAGGCCTTTGATGACCTGGATATGACTGCCAGTGTCAGTATCGCGACTCAGGCTATGATGATTTTCAACCGAACATCAAAAGCTTCTTTAATGTCTGTAGGGCTGCAGCAGGCAACCAGATCAAATCCGATCATTCAGAAAGCTGAACCGGTGAAAAATGAAAAAGAATCAAGTTCTCCTTCTACTGATATTGACCTGACGGTGAATCAGACTAGCCTCTATACTGAACCTCCGGTCAAAAAATCGGTTGGCCGGGATGAAACGGTTGTACCCAGTGCTGTGGTGAAAAAAATCAAGCAGGATACTGAAACGGCCAGAAAAACAATTACTTTACTGAGTCGGGAAAATGCGGAACATGTGTCAATGGATCGCTACAGAACAGCTGCGGTTGAAAATGAGCCATTATCTTTACTGTTAGTTGAAGTTGATGGTCTGTCATCTTTACGGGAGAAAGAGGGTGATCAGGCTGCCTATAAAGTTTTTGCAGGCGTGGTAAAACATGTGTTTTCCAAAACAAATAAAGACAGTGATGTGTTAGGTCGTTATGGCCAGAATGGATTTAGTGTTTTATTGCCAAGAGTTGATATGAATGCAGCAGAAAAGTTTGCTGAAAGTTTACGTGAATTTACTGAAGCTGCAAATTTTCAAACGCCTTATGGTGTTAAGAAAGCGACACTTAGTATTGGTGTTGCAGCAATTACGGATGAGACTGGTAACCACGAGTCGATGGTAAAGCGGGCTGATATGGCACTGTTTGTGGCTAAAAAGAATGGCAGAAATTGTGTGAAGGTTCGTTTATAGGTTGGTATGGAATGTTATTAGGGTATGTTGAAGAGCTGAAAAAAACAAAGATTCAATGTATTAATATCGAAGAGTACTCCCTGGTTCTCATTTACCAGTCCAGTCAATTCTATCTTCTCGATAATCTATGCCCACACAAAGCAGCTTCCCTGTGTGAAGGAAACCTTAAAGGTGATGAAATTGAATGTCCCTGGCACAAGGCAAAGTTTGATATCAAAACTGGCAGAGGGCTTTCTCCTTTAGCGGGTAATGGCGTAAAGAGCTGGCCTTTAACCATCGAAGATGGACAATTGTCCGTAGCGTTAACATAAACCCTTTCTACTTTAGTTACATCAGGTACTTTCTTAGCTCTTTGGATTGTAATAAGTGATAGCTATTACAAAATTTCTGATATTTAATCCCTTATTGATCTTATTATCAGGTTTGCAATGATTTCTTCAGTTCAACAAGCTGAGTTTGAAAAACTTTTTCCTTTTATAAAACAGGCTCAGCCTGATTTTGTAGAAACATTTTATGCTGAAGCTCAATATATGGAGATACCAGCAGGTGTTTCTATTTGTGATGAAGGGCAGCAATGTTCCCATCTAGCGATGATTCTGGATGGTGTTGGGCGTGTATACAAGTTATCTCCATCCGGGAGGGAAGTGACCTTATATCGAATTTATGGGGGGGAGAGCTGTGTACTGACTGCTTCCTGCATCATGAACCAGGATAATTTTCCGGCAATGGCGATAACCGAAACTCCAGTAAGAGTTCTTTTAATTTCCCCGGTGAATGTCAGGCAATGGTTTTGTAAGGATTCTCAGTGGCAGCAGTTTATTTTTAGTCTTTTATCACATCGCTTGTCGAGTATTATTTCGGTGGTTGAAGAAGTCGCTTTTAAACGGATTGATGTGCGTCTAGCAGAACAGTTTGCCCGTGAACTGGCGAAAGGTGTGCAGGTTATGCATAAAACTCATGCCGATCTGGCAGCAGATGTTGGAAGTTCTCGCGAAGTTGTTAGCCGAACTCTCAGGGATATGGCACATCGAGGACTGGTGGTTTCAAGCAGGGGTAATATTGAAATCATCAATAAAGAAGCGGTTATTGAGCTGTCTAAGCAATAATTTTACGACTATTTTCTCGACTCGGTGACATTGTCACCGACTCATGCTTATCCTGTCTATACACTCTATCTCATCTTAACTGGAGACTTTATTATGAAAAAGAATGTTGGAACTACTGAACGTGTGATTCGCGCTATCGTTGGACTTGTTGCTTTAGGTGCTGCTTTTACAGTGCTGGGTGTGTTAGAAGGTGCAACACTGGGTA
>JABHSO010000213.1 GCA_018669845.1 Gammaproteobacteria bacterium
GCTTGCAGGATGCGGGCACATCTTTAATTCTTTGTTACATTTGGCAGCTTATTTTTAGGCTGCTTTTTTTGTGAGGGGGAAAAGAAAGCAGGCCAACTTTTTTGAGTTTACTAGTTAAATGCGGTTACGTTTTTAACCGATTAACCTAACCGGAAGTGATTTTAAATTACTTTCAATTTGCTGAAATCTTAAGTTCTATTTCATTGGTTCAACAGCACGGTTTTTTCTCGTTGTTGAATAATTTCAGCGCTTTCATCGGCTCTTAATTTTTAAAAACTTCCCGTTATCTAAAGTATTGATCGAGCACATATAAGTAACCTTGTTGATCCAGCGTGATGTCGCTGATCAGTGAATATTTTCCCGCCGAGTTGTTATTAGATAGCTGACCAATTGGTAGCGGCAGTTTTCCATCGCCGCTAAGATCTGTATATTGAAAACTGAGCATCAATCACATAAACATTGCCCTGCGTATCGACTGTTATGCTCTTAGGTATACCAAACTGGCCTAATCCATTACCCGTTTATCCCCAGGAATGCAGCGGATTCCCCGAGTTATCAATCAACTGAACTCTGAAATTACCGGCATCGAGAACGTACAGTAAACCCTGTCGATTCATGACTATATCGTTTGCCAGATTAAATTCACCAATTGCTTGCCCGTGACTTCCAAAACGTTTAATCAATTTACTCTGGCTATCAATTTTTACGACCTGGTGCAGGTAACTGTCGAGCCCACCTCTACGAGTATGACCGGTGAGGTTGAATCCAGCAAATAAATCTTCCCTGCCTCACAGCGATATCGAGCGGACGATTCAATCTTAACGCCGGATTTTTTTACGGTCAAAATCTCCAGCAATCTTTCGGAATCGCTCTCAATTTTCATATCGTCACTATTGCGTATCGACATGATATAACCATAACGAACCAGTTCGGGAGGTACCGGCCAGAATTCCTAAGGCATTGTTTGCTCAGTTATGCCCGACGTTGTAGCGCATGCAGAAATACCCAGGTAAGTAGACATTAAAAACAGTTTAGGGAAAGTGAGTGCGTTCCAGACTCACCTCATAAGATCTCGTTTCTAAAATTAGTTTTTGGCGATGAATTTTTCTCACTTTTGAGTCAAAAATCTAATATCCGGAAAATATTGAAAAGCAGGTATCAGGAGCCTGTTAGAATCAGCCTTCATTAAAAGTGAAAACCGAAACCGAACATGACCGGATAGATGCCGAGTACACCCATGCCGCCCATGCTAATGCTGAGCAATATTAATGTGAATGGAACCCATACCAGCACTTTAGCTACGGGATGTTCCCAGCCATGGGAATGCATAAACGGCATCAGCATAAAACCTATGGCTAATCCGATGAAGGCGACCTGGAATGTGAAAATGGCGACTCCCAGAAAAAACATTCCTGCCAGGAATTCAGCACTTCGAAGCCCTCTGTGATCAGGATGTGTTTCAGAGAAAAACTTACTCATTTTTTGTAGCAGCCCCGGTTTTTGTGGTGAGTTCGATTTAGTGTCTGCTTCATGCGAGTTATCTTCTTTATCACCGGTTACCAGAAAGCGGGCTTTGCCAGTCAGGCAGTAACCAAAAACGGCAACCGAGGTCATTGGACTTAAGGTGGCATACAGGGCGGTGCTGTGACATAAAAAAGTAAATAATCGCCTGCCTTGTTTTCGCAGTTCCAGAATAAAACACGACACAGGCGCGAGGATGGTTATCACCGTTACCAGGAAAAAGTCCCAGTGATACAGTTTGCTAAAAACATCAGGCAAGGTGATCATGGGAATTACATATTCACTGCCTGCTATCAGAAAAGTAACATCCTGTTGCAGGCCCATGGTCAAAGGCATGACGATGCTGGAGTTAACCATGAAGACAAAGAAAAAGAATGTCATTGGAAGATTGACGGTAGGAAAAAGAATGTCCAGCTTTTCAACCAGCGAGATATTGCGTGACCTGATCAACCAGGACATGCAGTGAGCTAAAAACTCACAGGTACCGCGGGTCCACTTGATATGCCTGATGCGAAACGCACGTACGGAGTCAGGAAAGTCTTCTTGGCAAACAACGTCTTCGGCAAAGGTTCCGTAGTAACTCTGTTCCCGAATCGCTATTGCGTAAGCTAAATCTTCACTGACAAGTTCCAGAAAGCCCTTTACCTGTTTCCAACAGGATGTTTTAAGTAAAGCACCATGACCCAGAAACATCACAAAGCCGAATCTGTTGCGCAACGGCTGATACCACTTCCAGTGAATATCAACACCGAGATACATATCCTTTTTGAGCTTGTTATCATGCGTCTGGATGCAGGTATGATTCGCCTGTACAAAACCGCAGTGTTTATCAGACTGCAGGCGGGGAACCATTCGCAGCAGAAAATCACGCGGCAGAATTTCATCCGCATCAACAATAGCGAAGAGTGGTTCGGTCACGTGAAGAGTCAGCGCATGATTGAGGTTGCCGGCTTTATACCCGCTACGTTGTTTACGCCGAATAACCTGAATTCTACTAGCACTATAATTGCTGGAAAAAGCATTAATTTTTTGTTTGTACTCTTCCCTCGTACTATCATCCAGAATGTTTATTTTAAAGTTTTGATAGTACAAATTTATACAGGATTGCGCACTTTCTTCAATGAAGTCATTACAGGTGGTATATAACACGGCCACTCCTGTTTTAGGTATTGGAGCATTTTTGTCATACACAAAACCCTGTCGGGGCATGGCTCGATCAATAATTGAAAATAGCACGATGCAAATGTTATACACACCATACAGCCAGGCAATCTCGACGAATACAATAAAGTAGCCAAGTGACATCCACTGAAACAATCCATCGGCATCTTCAAGTATCGAGATTAGCCTTGGATGAAACCACATAAGCAACATTCCCCAAATGACAAATACGGTTAAAAAGAGGTAAGGTTTCCTGTTAGCGATATGCGCATAGTTTTGTTCGATGAATCGACCAAATACATTTTGAAAAGCTCGTTGCAAAGTTGTTATTTTTCCATCTCCATATTATTTACATTTGGCTAAAAGGGGGTAGGGTTTCATGGAAGCTGTATCGCGATACCAATCAGCATCGTGGTATAACTAAAGGATGGCGAATCCTCATAGCGAACCGACAGATTGAGTCGATTTTTCTGACTAATCGGGTAAGAGAACAAAACGTTTGAAGTAAATACACTGCCTTCCGATGCGGCAATATCTGATGAAATACGGCCGACTCCGGCACTCACACCAACTGACCAGCGATCAGGCAGAGCGTATTCGCCGAACAATGCTGCGCGCCATTCCTTGTCATCAATTGTACCACTGCTTGACAGGTATAAACTGGGTTCCAGGCGCCATTTATCACTAACCGGGAAACCGTATGCGGAGTAAATCAGTTTGTCGGTATAGTTTTCACTGTGCGGACTAAGTTGAACACCCAGTTTAAAAACTTGCTGTTGTTTATTGATCTTTATGCCTTCTAACTTGTAGATTTGCTGATCAGCATCGTTGGGCAAATCTCGATTGCCAATTTCCAGATTAGCTTGCCAGTCTTGATGAATATGGCTAAGTACTCCGAGATAATAAGTTTCAGCTTTTTCACCGGATCGAACCAGTGCAGGATTGTCCAGACTCAGCGAATTGTCATAACGTGCCCAGATCCGAAGATCATCTTTGATCCAGTAACCGACGATAACTTCTCTGAGGCCTGAATCACCGCCGTTGGATGAATCTCCAGCCCAGGCAACAAAATCAAAGGTCTTCTTGTTTTTATTGATGGTGGCCAGTCCATCGATAGCGTCGGGACGACCCGGCGTGATAATTAGAGCACGTTGAAAAGCGATAGTTGCTTCTTCTTTATTATTAAGGGCTAACAGTGCCTGACCTTCTGCAGCAAAAATTTCTGCATCATTAGGGTGTTGCTTCTCTAGCGACTGAAAAATGTCAAGCGCCTTCTGAGGTTGCTCATTCCATAAAGATGAAAAGGCCAAACCTTTTTGTGCACTGACGTTATCCGGTACGATAACCAGTACTTTGTTAAATTGACTCTCAGCTTCTTTAAATTGACGCGACCAGGCAAAGTCATAACCCAGTCCAATGAGGGCATCCAGATTATCGGGCTGTTGTTTTAGAACTTGCCTAAATTGATCCTGCGCCACTTCGTGATGACCTTGCCATGATTGTGCTGTCGCATAACCGAGTTGTGCTTTTAAGTCACCGGAGGGGGTATCCTTCAGGATTTTCAGGTAAGTATCGCCCATGCCGGTGATATCGCCCGCTTTAGCCAGTAGTTCTGCTTTTTGGTGAAGATTTTCGGCATTAACAAACTTTGTATAAGTCACACTACAGAGCGTTATCAGTAACATAAATTGTATATTCCGTGGAATAAACCTAAAGGGAGTCATTGCATCATCTCATGATTGATATAAATCACCGATAAACATTACTGCGATGATTTAGATGAACACTGGTTAAATTAATTGGGCTTTTATTCCCATAATTGAATTTTGTAGTATTATTTATCGGGAAACTACGGTCAGAGGTTCCTAACTCCATACAACTAAAGTCTGAAAAATAGAAAAGCAGTTTAGCATCCGATCAGATCCAGCTGGTGAGGTCGTTACTGAATCGAGCCAATCCTTTTTTTCTGATCAACAGGAATCTTTAGTTTTCCAGCAGTAGAGTTACTAAGAGTGATTGAGGCAATTTTAATTGACACTGGTTAAAGCAGCGTAATCCATAATTGCGGTGATTAGATTTGTGGTTTTGCTTGTAGCACGAGGTTTTTTATTTTCAGTGGGGACTTTTACAATCGTCTTAATCGACGATTAAATCTTAAAATTGACACATCCCTGTGTCGTTTTGGCAGTATTGTTAATTCGAATCAATCATCCAGACCTTCACTTTCGGCTTCATCAATGATGCCATAGACAGGCTGTTTGTCGGTTAGTTTGACAAAGGAACCAGCCGTAGCTGTGAATAAAATTCTCCAGTGCCGATGACAAATCCATCGCTACCCTGATAGACCGCCTGACTCAGGTTAAAAGTCTGAGCGAACAGGGTAACAGTCTCAAGTTCGGCATCTACCGCATCGACCGGTCCCTGTAGTCGGAATTTATCACTATTATTACGCTCCAGTTCTACCGCGTTGATGACGTCGCTGCCTTCATCTTTAAATTAGAATATATTCCCATTTAAAGGTTTGCAGAAATATGCCGGTATGAGCTACAGACGAAGGTTGTAAAATCAATCATGCTTCGGTTTAAAAATGTTCAGACTAAGGTCTGATAAGCAGAAGGGGTTGCTTATTCGTCGAGGGGTAAAATGGCCAGTATGCGAACACCAGGAGATTGCTTTAAGCTGCTGAACTGGAACTTTCCTCCCAGGCTTTCAACTCTCTCACGTAAACCGCGTAGCCCCAGGTGATCGGTATCATTGAGTTTTTCCAGATCTTCATCAGACATACCCGGGCCAGCATCGCTAATTTCCAGCACAAGCTGCTTCTCCTGAAGCCTTATTATAACCTGTTGATCTACTCCCAGGCCATGCCTGACGGCATTGTTTAGTCCTTCCTGGACTAACCGATAAATGCAAATTTTAGTAGATAATTTGAGTTCATCCGGTATTTCATCAAGTTGATGCCTGACTTCTGTTGAGGTTCTTTTTTGGTGTTTATCTATGACTTTCAAGATGGCTTCCCTGGCAGACAGATCCTGTAATTCAGGTATCACCAGGCCGGCGGATAAACGGCGTATCTCCTGCAAGGCATCACTCAGAGTGACCTGAATTTTATCGATTACATCGAAATTCGTTTTTACCTGATGGTTTTCTGTTACCTCATTAATAGAATCCAGCTTTAGAAGCGCAAAACCGATAGACTGAGCAGGGCCATCATGCAGTTCTGAACCGATGCGCCTGAGGTTCTGTTCATTTAGCTCTACCGCACGGCTACTGGCCTGTTTTATACGCAAGCGCTGGTTTTCGATGAGTTGGTGTGCTGTTTTGACTATCCAGTATAAAAACCAGTACAGAACGACACCACTAAACAGGGAAACAATGATCACCAAAATGCGACCCTCGCGAAGAGTTTCATATAAAGCTATCGGAGACTTGTAGAGTTCTACCACTCCTATGACCTGTTGATGCTGTTTATCCCATACCGGAAAATAGCTTTCTACAAATCTGTCCACATTCTCAGGTAGAAAATGATGCTCCTCTTTGGAATGTTTATTTACCTGGCTTTCGTTGAATACCCTGACACCGTTAGCCGCAAGATTGAGCTCCTCATTATCGGTAAAAATTTTACCGATAATATGCTCATCATTGGACCAGATAATTCTCCGTTGTATATCATAAATAGTGGTCCGAAAAACGTCGGGTAAGTCAAAAATATGGTGAAAAAACTCTTCAATTTCCTGCTTATCCCTGGGGTCAGTACTGCCACGGAAGGAAGGTTCAGTCTTATTGATAATTGAGACACTTTGAATGAATTCAGCGCTGATGACCATTTCACGTTGCAGTAATCTGTCCTGTAGAAAAGAAAAAAAGACAAACCCGGATACGATATTGATCGTAATAATCGAAACAAAACTAGCGATGGCGAATGTTCTGATTAATCCCCAGCGTTGAATAATGGAAGGTATTTTCACAAACTGACCTTGCCTGAATAAACGGTGAGTTTATTATCCATGGTGCATTTTTTGCGCGATGAGTGCTGCTTCTACTCGATTTTTTACCTGTAGTTTCTGCAAAATATTGGTCATGTAATGTTTAATCGTTTTTTCACTCAGAAACAGTTCTTCGGCAATTTGTTTATTGGTCAGGCCTCGCTCAAGGGCTTTTAGTATTTCGCTTTCGCGTTTATTCAACTTATCCTGAAGGGCAGCTTGCCCGGGAGCTTCTTCATTGTATGAATGAACCAGTATATTGGTGGCCAGACTGGGTGTAATAAAAGTTTCACCGGCAGAAACCTGACGGACTATTTTTATCAGCTCCTTGCCACCTATGCCTTTCAGGATATAAGCGTTGGCACCTGCCTGTAACGCAGACATCACATCTTTTTCATCTTCAGAAGCGGTCAGCATAATGAGCTTGATGGAGGGTAGAGTTTCATGAAGCTCGCGTGCTGCTTCAACGCCTCCACCGGGCATGCTGATATCCAGCAAAATTGTATCCGGAATTAAATCATGGGCCATTGTTATCGCATCGGAATAGCTGCCGCCCTGTCCAATCACTTCAAAATCGTCCACCGCATCGAGTGTGCTGCTGACACCTTCTCTTAGTAAAGGGTGATCGTCTATAACCAGAATTCGAGTGATTTCTGCCGTCATACCCGTTGTCCTCCTTTGCCTATTGAATAAAGTGAGATTCAATATAACAAATTTTTAACTCGACTGAAATCGGGTATTTAACGAATCACACTCGATATAGGATTGGAAATGAAATTTTGACTAAGAAAGATCATACTGTCTGGTTTAATTCTGATATTCCTATTCGATCTCCTGCCATATAGTTATAACCATTATCATAGTGAGATACTAATGTACTATTGAGGTACTTTGAGAAACCAGTCTGTTTAAGCTCAAAGTAAGTGATCAAATCCAGCATCCACATTGGCACTTCACCCACATTACATTTTAATTCCAGTACTACACAGGCTTTATCATCATTGAATTGATTGGTGGTATAGATATTTTCATTATCGTAGCTTGTCATACCTGAGTCGGGTTTAAGGTTTAGCTTAGACTCGTTGCGATATTTCATTTCTTTATCTATGGTGACCCGAGCGTACTGGTCTACCGTAGAGAAAAAAGCACGGCGTTTATATTGTGTTAAAATTTTTGGTTCAATATCATAACTCTGTGCCAGTCGTAGAAATAACTCTTTATTAGCTCGCTCGGCTCTACTTTCTGTTGCATCAATCTGATAGTTTGTCTGCTCTAATATCAGCGGCCATTGCTGATCAGTTGCTGTGGCACGATATTTTTTTACTACAGAGCCAACCTTGTGTTTGATTTCCATAAAATAGGGGGCTTTATTGCCTTCGGCATAGGCACGCACGCGCATATTAAACCGACTGTCCTTACCGTACAGTCGTTGTTTTAGAAACTCATACCCGCGAGTATCAAAATACAGACTATTCACGATATAGAAATTATTGTCCGAAATATCAGAATAATGATCCAGAGAGCAATAAGGCGAAATAAATTGAGTTATTGGTTCAACATAGGAAAGCGGAATCAGGTATTTCAGCTCGTATCGTTCCAGTACAGGAGGGAGATTATTTAATACAGCAGGCATATGTTTTTCCTATGAACAGATTATTTACAATTTTCAGTGTTTTTCATGGCAGTATAAATCCTCGAATAGAGAAATAGATTATTGCTCCCAGGATACCTGTAGCAGGTACAGTGATTATCCAGGCTGCAGCAATCCTGTACAGTACGGTAAGTTTTATCCAGATATTATTAGAGAAATTTTTATACTGTTGATGGTCGTTACTGACGTTTAGCTGTGTAGATGCCTGGTTCAACAGTTTCAGAGCAACTGTTTTTTCGATGACCGGAGCCTGCTGAAATTGTTGCAGAAGTTTAGACATCGAATCATTTTCTTTATGCTGATGGGTATCTTCTATCATCATTTTGTTGTAATTGACATTGATCGATTCGCGTAAAAAACCAATCCCAAATATGGCACCGATAGCGATATGCGTTGAACTTACCGGCAACCCGAACTGGATAGCAATAAGTACCGTGATGGAGGCTGCCAGGGCGATGCAAAAAGCACACATCTTGTCCAGTTCAGTGATCTTTGAACCGACCGTTCTGATTAACTTTGGACCATATAAAACCAGTCCAAGTGTAAGACCAGCAGTTCCGACTATCATGACCCAAATAGGGACGCTGGTTATGTTGGAGCTGTCGACAGTGGCAGCATTCACACTATTTGAAATGGATTCATGAATTGCCGCCAACGGGCCTACAACACTGGCTACATCACTTGCACCATGCGCAAAACTTAACAGCGCTGTGGCCACTATAAGTGGCAGGGTAAACAATTGGTTAATGCTCTGCTTATTATTGCTTAAGCGGGATGCCTTACACTCGATGAGCGGACGCAGTAAAAAATAAACAACTATGGCTATGACTAGTCCTGAAATAAAAGCCGTGCTGATTTCAATTTTAATGCCTTTTACCATCAAGTAGCTGGAAAATACCCCAGTCATCAACATTAGCAACACTGGCACCATTTTTTTAGCTGCGCTCAGTTTGTCTTTTTTATAGGTGATTTGCTGTTTGATCAGATACATCAATCCTGCTGCGATGACTCCCCCTATTATCGGTGAAATTACCCAGCTTGCAGTGATAGCTGCCATTAAATTCCAGTCCGCCATTTGCCAGCCTCCTGCTGCGATACCAGCACCTAAAACCCCGCCTACGATGGAATATACCGTGGATACGGGTGCGTTAACATAAGTGGCTAGATTTATCCACACAGCAGCTGCAAACAGGGCTGCCATCATGAGCCAGACAACGTTATCGGTGTCTCCTATCAGTGCAGGATTGATAATGCCATTTTTGATCGTACTAACAATATGCCCGCCCTCAATCAGAAATCCGGCGGACTCGAAAATCATCGCAATAAATATGGCGCCAGCCAACGTCAATGCCTGGGAACCAACAGCAGGGCCAATATTATCGGCCACATCATTGGCACCAATATTCAACGCCATATAACCACCGATCGTGGCGGAAATAATGAGTAGCAAAGCCTGCGTATTATTGAACTCTGACAGGTACATGAACACCATGATGCCGATAAGAAACAGAAATGCAGTGCCTCTACGAAATACAATGAAGCTGTTGCCCTGGATCGAGTCTTCTATCATATTTAAATCATTTAATTTCATGTTACGGGTCTGTAAAACCTGTCAGGGTTTGAGCTGATAACCAGTTATGTTCGTTGTGCTTAGCGAGTAAACCCTGCTGACTTAAAAAATTGATATAGTTGAGTCTGAGTTGATATCTGATTTCGAGAATTTGTTTAAAACTGGATAAATGCTGTTTTTTTAATTTTAGAATTAATTTTACACTGGTCGTTTTCTTTATCCTGCTTTCGATATCATTAATCAGTTGTTCGGTGGAGACTAATGCTTTTTTATTGAGATACATTTTCGCCAAAATTTGATTGGATTTGAGTGAAGTTTGCTGCCTGCGTTGATGTAACCGCATTGTGGCTTGATTGATTTCCTGATGTTTCAGTCGAGAGTTAAAATCAGGTCCTGAAAAGGGTATCTGAATATCAAAGCGAACCGCTAATACCGCATCCTCATTTTCAGAAAAATCCGATTTTAACTGCAGTGCATTCAATGCAAATCCTGCACTGGCCTGTTGTTGTTTAAGTTTAAGTTTGGCCAGCTGTAACTCAAGTTGAGCCTGTTCGACTTCTCCCCCGCCATGCTGCAGGTAGTTTTCAGCCGTAGCGATCATCTGCTGCGGTGTTATCTGCAGAAAGGGTTGAGGTGCATTGAATTCAATGGATTTTTCTAATTCATCAATATTTCGCTGCATTAATTCAATCTGTAACAGAATTTGCTGCTGACCAAGCTCACTATCGAGCAGTTCATCTGGGCTAAAATCTGACGACTGAACCAGTTGCTGCTGGTATTTAATCGCGCTTGCAAATAACCGGGACCGTTGTTTCAGCTGTGCCAGTTCTTCCAGTTTTGAGTTTAATTCGAGCAGTTGTATATAGCTGCTTTGCAGGTGATCATTCAATATTTCCTGCTGATCGAGTTGCTGGCGTTGTTCTAAAAGTTGAAATAATTGCTGTTGCATGCTTAGTTCTGACCAGTTTTTAATTTTCAGATTCAGCGCCAGGGAACTTTTTCTGTCATCATCATTATCCGTGGTCAGGCGAATTTCGCTAGATTCAATCCATTGGTTCAACAGGTTACTTTTTTTCTGTGCGGGGTATGAACCTGCCGGTAATAGCTGCACGAATTGATTTTTGACTTGCAACAGGTATTTACTGACATTGTTGTCCTGCATCTCATCGTCTGCCTGGGCACACATTAAAACTGTGCCTGACATACAGCCGATCAATGCGGTTTTTAAATGCATCATTATGACGATACCTGTTCGTTAAGTGCGACAGGCAGAAAACGCGAGGGCTGTTTCCCATTGCCATCAAAAACCAGCATAATTTCACCTTGCTTTGAAGTCGCACTAATGCCTTTGGCTTTTAACGGGCCAAAGCTTTGTAAGGCTGTCAATGAGGATGATGTGTATTGATATGACCAAAGGTGGCTGCTGGAGACTGATTGATTATCAGACCTTCCCAATAACAGCAATTTATTATCAAAGAACAGCATGTCTGACAGATGGCTGGGGGCACCTGTTTGAGGGTCTAACAGGGCTATGCTTCTCCAGATTTCACCGCTCGCGGAAAGGGGTTTGTGCATAAAAAGTTGATCGATATTATCGAATTTGATAAAAACCGTTTCACCCTGTTGATTGAGTGGCGCTTTAAGTCCCACATACAAATCATCCTGATGGATGGCATGGGCCTCGATCTGGATGGTGTCTTCCTGTAATGCCTGTTTCAAAAATTGACGGGTATTGACATCGTGAGAGGTTTTAGAGAGCTTTATCAACAGCTGGTACAGATTGATGTGCCCATCTAGTACGACATGTTCATCAGTGAGCTGTAAATGTGATAGTTGATGACGTTTCTGTTTATTATTATCAAGTGGTGCCAGTACATAGATGTCGTCACCTGGACTGCTAATAGTCTTCAATTCATTGACAGATTTTTTGTTGTGGATCGTCAGGAGTTGGATGATTTCACCCTGCGTATTTAATTTATATAACGCAGGTGTTTTGGCTGTAGATTCATTGCTGACGATGAAATAGTAATCAGGGTTGGAGGCTTTAATAAGACCCGATAATTCGATTTGTTCATCCTGCAGATCATTGATCAAAGATTTAATGGGGAAACCCTCCGTTTCACTAGCGGCGCCAGTCCTGCTTGACGCTAAACTTTCGCTAATACTGCTGGAAAAAAAACTCAACAGACCGTCCATCAGGTTCTGGTTTTTGGCGGGTTCTGTCAACGACACCACCACTTTTTCACCCAGCAACAGGAAATTATTCTCGGTCAGCCGGATCACCGCTTCACGTCCCCATGCTGAAACCATCATGTTCTTTTTCAGGCGAATCGGGTATTCAACGATACGGCTACCGAGGCTTTCGACTATTGCCGAGATGGCTTCACTCTCTGCAGTATTCGTATTGGTATTTGACTGTACCCAGACTTTTTGCCCTATGGCTACCTGATTAAATACATTTTCATGGATATACCCCTTTACAAACTGGGGTGACAATCCGTGAATAGTCAGGATCGGCTGAAAAGG
This sequence comes from Gammaproteobacteria bacterium, assembly GCA_018669845.1. Lineage (GTDB taxonomy): Bacteria > Pseudomonadota > Gammaproteobacteria > JACNJF01. The sequence continues at coordinate 12,416 of JABHSO010000213.1, forward strand.
TTCAACCATTTCACCGGGTTTATAGTTGACACTACCGACACTACCATTGAATTTTGCGAGTACCTTGAGATCGGTAAGCTGGCGCTGAAACTCTGTTTCACGTTCTTTCAGTTCGGCTAACTTTGAATCTGCTGGACGTACACTGGCATTCAACTGACTTTGCAGGTTTTCTATCTGTGCTGTCAGCGAAATTTCGATATGACCGCGCTCTTCCTGCAATCCCTTAATCTTGGCTTGTAGTGGACTTTTGGATGATATTTTGGTTCCGCTACCAGAGATTTGCCTGAGTAACTTTTCATTCAATAGCTGTTGAGAACGTAAAGTATTAATTTGTGCATCAATTTTAGACAGTTCGGCAGCCTGCTGTGCGCGTAAGCCTTCCAGTTGTGCACGTGTCGAGGCTCTCTCTTCATCAGAAGTGGATTTAACAGCCTGGATCTGGTCTTTAATTATAACCAGTTTGGTACCCAGATCATGCCGACGTACTTCCAGAATCTGCGTACCCTGTTTGACTTCGCCTCCTTCAACTACTGAAGTTTGCACTATTTCAACCGGATAACTGAAACTGATGGTTTGCTCGCGATCATCGGCGATACCAAAAAAATGGGTTGATTCGAGTTTAAGTAAACTGCTTAATAACACGATAGCAGCGATGGCTAAAAACCAGATAGCAGGGAGTAGTTTTTTATTCATGATTAATACCTCTTTATTCATGATTAATATTTCTTTTCACTAAAGATCGACGGTAGCTTCCTGCATCATCAAATTTACTCCTGATAATGAATCCAGTGTTTTCAACTCTGCGAGCAGTTGTTCATGGGTTTTTCCTCGGCGTAATTTTATGTGGTAGGCATAATCAAGTCTTTCACCCTGTTTGATTTCACGCAGCGTAACCAGCGAAAATGCCTTACAGTATCGGTTCATAATTTTTTCAAGCAACGGGCGATCACTCGATTGATTGGGCAGGTTGAACCGCAACATGCCATCGAAATAACTGTTAGGTCCAAGCGGTGAGTAGTGCAACAACAGGGCCGCTATTGAAAAAGCCAAAGTCCCGACGATTGCAACCGTAAAGGCATACGCTCCACAGGCGATACCGGCTGCCAGTGATGAAAACAGAAATAGTGTATCGCGTGGATCTTTCAAATTAGTCCGAAAGCGAATAATAGCCATCGCAGCCATAATGCCGATACCTCTTGCCAGGCTATCACCAACCGCCTGGATGATGACCGAAGAAATGATGGATATCAGCACGATAGCTTGCACATAGTTACGCGAATAAGATAACCCCCGAAAAGTTTTCTGATACACATAAGCCAGAAAGGTTGACAGTACAAAAGATAGAATAACTACTAGCAGTAGTGTCGCCAGACTGGCTGCTTCGCTGGCACTTTGTGAAGTGAGTGCTTCTAACATGACTTTTATACTCCGGTTTAAAACTGGTTGATTGGGTTAAAACTCCCATAACTGTATTTTGGAGTATGTTTCTCTTTGTAACTACGGACTGAGGTTCCGATTGGTATAGGTCAAAGGCCTAAAAATTTTCAGACTAAAGTCTAATGAAAAGAGTGTGCTGGATTTTGTATAATTTTTGGTGTTCCCAGGGGTACTGTCAACTTGAGTTCTCAAGCCCCGAGAATAAGCTCATAGTATGAATACTCTATATAAGGGCTATCGCTTTCCCGCAGAAGTCATTAGCCATGCCGTATGGTTATACCATCGATATACCCTGAGCTTTCGAGACATTGAAGAAATTCTCTTCAGCCGGGGTATTGATGTCACTTTTGAATCTATTCGTCAATGGTGCCTTAAACCTATAAAAATCAGTCGAAAAAAGAGCTAAACTAGTAACTGGTTGAAAAACTGTAAAAAAGTGATGAAATTGCCTGTAAAACCCGTTCACCCATCGGGTGAATTAAATTTGCCCATTGAATCAGGGCTTCCAAAGGA
>JABHSO010000215.1 GCA_018669845.1 Gammaproteobacteria bacterium
GGATGTGCTTATGCTGGGACGACTGCATGGGCAGCAAATAAAAGTATTTGAACAAATTGCCCATACCGTAGGGTGCGCGCGGCGCACCCTACTTTAAGCCTGTTTTATACCCCTGGCTACGGTATAAACTTTTCCCTGTTTAATTTTCTCATAATGACCAAATACTTCGTTAAAACCTCGTTTAAAAAACATTCTTAAACCAGTAATGGTTACAATATAAAAGGAGCCACCGGGTTTTAAATATTTAAGTGCATCAAATAAATAAATGTATAACATCTCCTTGCCAACTTTGGCCGGGATGTTAGATACAATGACATCAAATTGCTGTTCTGGTATCTGGTCAAATCCATTGCTGAGGAAACATTCGGCATTTGGAATATTATTAAGAAGCCTGTTTTTTTCGGAATAATTCACCGCTACAAAATCTTTGTCGACCAGTATGGTTTTACCCTGCGGTGCCCATAAAGCCATGCTTAACCCCAGAATGCCATAACCACAGCCCAGGTCGAGGCAATTATCGTTTTCTTCTATTTGAAGAAAATCCAGTAACATTTGAGAGCCTGTGTCTATGGCTTTAGGAGAAAATAATCCCCAGGTGGTTTTAATTGTAACGGGCTTTCCACGTTGTATAGATTGTAATGTTAGATCCTGTCGAATGTCATTGTTAAAGGTTTTGAGCTCTTTCATTTTATGAATTTCTGATGTTAAGCTGATATTAAGTTGATACGGGTAGACTTTACAAAATTAGGCGGCTTTGTAACAATGCCGCGCTGGATAAGCAAGCTATTAATTCAATAGCAGGTTATTCAATACCAATTAGGAGACATTTTTTTATGAAATTACAAGCAATTATTTTAACTTCTGTATTGGCCTTTTCCGGTCAGCTTATGGCCGGTGATGCCGGTGCAGGACAGTCTGCATTTGCTGCAAAAGGTTGTATTGGTTGTCATGGAGCCGGTGGCGTTAGTGTGGTACCTGCTTATCCTTCTCTGAAGGGAAGAACAGAAGCTTTTGTTAAAGAAAACTTAGCTAATTTTCGTAGTGGAAAACGCCAGAACCCAACCATGAATGCGATGGCTGCAGGTTTGAAAGATGCAGATATTGAAAATCTTGCGGCTTACATAGGATCTTTGTAAAAGCCTTAAGATTTTTCACCACGAAGACACTAAGATCACGAAGAAAACAAATACGCATTTATTAAATCTCTTGTGTAACAGAGTTATAACTTCTTGATTGATTCGCTACTTACTCGATCATTAGTTATGATTTCGAGCATATTTCATGACTCCATAATAATTTTCTTCGTGAGCTTCGTGCCTTCGTGGTGAATATCTTTTGACTTTTTAAATTACGCTGAGTAGATACGTTATATCAAATAATATTTTCCAACCGTTGCTACCAATACTGTAATAATTCCCAGAAGTATATTTGTCCCCACCAGTGCTCTTATTTTATTGAGCTGACCCGCTGCAGCAGGAATATCCTGCTCATCCAGGTATTTTTTAAGGCCGCTAAATGGTGCAAAATAGACATACAGAAAGATAACCACCATCAAACTCCCAATCGTGGTCATAATATGAACATATAATGGAGCGTTTGAAAAACCCCCAAGTGGAGCGAGCAAAAGAATTCCTGTCAGAGGGGCTACTACGATAGCAACCCAGACCCAGGGGAAAAAACGATTAAATACATGTCTCCATAGTTTCAACCTGAGAGGAGGTTCCAGTTCAGAGACAGCTGCCGGGCGCAAAATCATGTGGGCAAAAAACATTCCTCCCACCCATAAAATTATCGATAGTATGTGTAGGGCCAGGCTGATTCCCATAGTTTTATCCTCGGTAAAATGAGCAGTATTCTAATGTTTTTGAATAAAGACTTCAGTAAATGATCAATACAAGCTGAAATTTGACTGTATTTCGTGTACATTCGCGTCTAAATTTTTTTAGCTTAGGAGTTTAGTTATGTCGGATTTTCTTATTGCACCTTCGATTCTGTCAGCAGATTTCGCACGTTTAGGTGAAGAAGTGGATAATGTTATTGCGTCCGGTTGTGATGTTGTGCATTTTGATGTGATGGATAATCACTATGTACCAAACCTGACCATAGGGCCGCTAGTTTGTGACGCGTTACGTAATCATGGCGTGACAGCACCTATCGATGTTCATCTAATGGTTAAACCTGTTGATCGTATCATTCCTGATTTTGCTAAAGCCGGTGCTAGTTTTATTACTTTTCACCCTGAAGCTTCTGAGCATATCGATCGTAGCCTGTCACTGATTCGTGAAAGTGGTTGTAAGTCCGGCCTGGTTTTTAACCCTGCAACTCCGTTAGATTACCTGAACTATGTGATGGATAAGGTTGACGTTATTTTACTAATGTCCGTTAACCCCGGTTTTGGTGGGCAGAGTTTTATTCCTGCTACGCTGGATAAATTACGTCAGGCAAGAAAAATGATCGATGATTCGGGTTTTGATATTCGTCTCGAAGTCGATGGTGGCGTGAAAGTTGATAACATCGCTGAAATCGCGGCAGCCGGAGCTGATATGTTTGTTTCTGGATCGGGTATCTTCGGTGGTGCTAATGATTCTGATGCGAATATTTATAATACTATCGTGCAGCAAATGCGTGATGAGTTAGCCAAGGTTTAATCCCTTAACTTTCATCACGAAGAGCACAAAGCACACGAAGGTTTTTCTGAGTAGGCAGTTAAAATGACTGAAACAGTCATTCTATAAAAACTCTACCTATCCAGTATTACTTCGTGTTCTTCGTGCCTTCGTGGTGAATACAAGCAGTTTTATTATCCAGAACAGTTACGGTTTAATTTAGTATGAATATTTCAAAACCTGAAATGATTTTGATCGATGTTGATGGCACGCTAGTAGACAGCGTACCCGATCTGGCTTATTGCGTCGATGAAATGCTCAAGCAGCTGGGCATGCCCGAACGTGGGGAAGAAGCTGTACGTCACTGGGTAGGCAATGGTGTCGAACGTCTGGTCAAGAGAGGTTTACTTAATCAGCTAGATGGTGAGCCTGATCAGGACTTATATGAGAAAGCCTTACCCATTTTCCGTGATTTATATGCGGTCAATACTTCCAAGCGTAGTCATTTGTATGATGGTGTAAAGGAAGGACTGGATTATATGAAACAAAGTGGATACCGATTAGGCTGTGTTACTAACAAAGCTGGTGAGTTTACCTTGCCTATCCTGCGAGACCTGGGAATTCAGGATTATTTTGAAGTAACAATCTGTGGTGATGATACACCGCGTAAAAAACCCGATCCATTGCCTTTGTTGACCGCTGCGGAGCGCATGTCGGTGAAGCCTGAAAACTCTATGATGCTGGGAGATTCACAATCTGATGTAAAGGCAGCCAGAGCTGCAGGCTTTCAAATTATCTGTATGAGTTATGGCTATAATCACGGTGAAGATATCCGTAGCTATGATCCAGACGCTGTGATAGATTCGTTCACAGAGCTTAAGCAGTACATCTAAACCGGTTAACATAATGGCAAAACTACAAATAATTAACTCAAGAGTAAAAAACAGTTGGCGATGGTGGTAGTTATCACCTCTTAAACTTTTTACCCGTTAATTATTTGTCAGGTCATTATGAATCAACAACAGTTCGAACAATTAAAATCATCCTATAATCTTATTCCTCTTGCCAGAGAAGTCTTTGCCGATCTGGACACTCCGCTAAGCGTTTATTTAAAGCTTGCCAATAACCCTTACAGCTATCTATTTGAATCGGTTCAGGGTGGTGAAAAATGGGGGCGATATTCCATTATTGGATTAGGCTGCCGAACCCGCCTGAAAGTATTTGGGCATGATGTCACACTGGAAACTGATGATCAGGTTATTGATCAGCAAGCAGTCGATGACCCTCTGCAATATATCGAAAATTATCTCGAATCATTTAAGGTTGCCGAGCTTGATTGTCTTCCGCGTTTCAATGGTGGTCTGGTCGGTTACTTTGGTTATGACACGATTCGTTATATAGAGCCTAAACTAAAAAACTGTCCCAACCCTGATAAGCACAATACGCCGGATATATTGCTGATGCTGAGCGAGGAACTGGTCGTATTCGATAATCTTGCATCACGATTATATATTATTGTGTATGCCGACCCCAATCTGCCGGAAGCTTACAAAAATGGTCAGCAGAAACTGGATGAACTGGTTGAAAAAATTCAACAATGCCAGCTAGATCTACCAGCAGAAGAGCATAAAGGTCAGATTGACGAAACTGACTTTGAGTCTGAATTTACCCGTGAAGGTTATATGCAGGCAGTGGATAAAGCCCGTCAATATATTATTGATGGTGATGCGATGCAGATTGTGTTGTCACAGCGTCTGTCCATTCCATTTAAATCTGAACCGCTCAACCTTTATAGAGCATTGCGTGGTTTGAATCCCTCACCATACATGTATTACCTCAATTTGGGTGATCATTACGTGGTGGGTTCTTCTCCTGAGATTCTTGTTCGTCTCGAAGAGGGGGAAGTGACTGTGAGGCCCATTGCGGGAACTCGACCCAGAGGGCACACTCCGACAGAAGATAAAAGGCTGGAGCAGGAGTTATTAAGTGATCCCAAAGAGCTGGCCGAACATTTGATGCTGATTGATCTTGGGCGCAATGATGCCGGCAGGGTGAGTAAAACGGGAACCGTCAAACTTACGGATAAAATGATCGTAGAGCATTATTCACATGTGATGCATATTGTCTCTAATGTTGAAGGCGAGCTTAAACCTGACATGTCTGCGATGGATGTTTTGAGAGCCACTTTTCCGGCAGGAACTGTTTCGGGTGCCCCCAAAATCCGGGCAATGGAAATTATCGATGAGCTGGAGCCGGTCAAACGTGGTATTTATTCCGGGGCTGTAGGATATCTTTCCTGGAGTGGAAATATGGATACAGCCATTGCGATTAGAACCGCAGTCATTAAAGATAAAAAACTATATATTCAGGCAGGTGCAGGCATTGTGTATGACTCAGTGGCTGAAAATGAATGGGCAGAAACTATGAATAAAGCTCGTGCTATTTTTCGTGCGGTGGCTTTGGCTGAGTCAGGTTTATCTCCGCATGATCCCTGTGAACAGGAAGAGGAGGCAAAATCATGAAAGTATTGATGATCGATAACTATGACTCCTTTACCTATAATCTTGTGCAATACCTGGGCGAGCTTCAGGTCGAGGTCGAAGTTGTTCGTAATGACCAATATACTGTCGAGCAGGTAATACAGAATGATGCCAGTCATATCATGTTATCGCCTGGCCCCTGTACACCCAATGAAGCAGGAATTTCAATGCCGGTTATTGAAGCCATAGCAGGTAAAAAACCATTGCTCGGTGTGTGTCTTGGACATCAAAGTATCGGTCAGGTTTTTGGTGGTAAAATCGTTCATGCGCAGCAAATTATGCATGGAAAAACTTCAATGATTTACCATAAAGGCCTGGGTGTTTTTTCCGGTCTGCAAATGCCTTATGAAGCAACACGATACCATTCCCTGGTTATCGATAAAAAGAGTCTACCGGATTGCCTTGAGGTAACCGCATGGACCAGGACTGAAGACGGTAATATTGATGAAATCATGGGAATCAGACATAAAACGCTGGGCATTGAAGGCGTGCAGTTTCATCCCGAATCAATATTGACTGAGTTCGGACATGAATTGTTACAAAACTTCCTGAATACTAAAATTTAGCGGGAGATAAAATGAATATCCAGCAGGCAATTAAAGCGGTGATAAGTCGACAGGATTTATCACGAGAAGAAATGACTGACGTGATGCAGCAAATCATGACCGGTGAAGCAACCCCTTCACAGATAGGTGGTTTTCTGGTTGGGCTGCGCATGAAAACAGAAACAGTCGATGAGATTACAGCTGCTGCCAGCGTCATGCGTGAACTGGCCACTAAAGTTGAAACCCATTCAGATTACCTTGTTGATACCTGCGGTACTGGAGGTGATTCATCAGGAAGTTTTAATATTTCTACAGCTTCTGCAATCGTAACGGCAGCAGCTGGTGCGCATGTAGCGAAACACGGTAATCGTTCGGTTTCCAGTAAATCAGGTAGCGCCGATGTGCTTGAAACGGCAGGTGTAAAACTTGACGTTTCGCCTGAGCTGGTAGGACGGTGTATTGATGAGGTCGGTGTTGGTTTTCTGTTTGCACAAAATCATCACAGTGCGATGCGTCATGCTATTGGGCCAAGAAAAGAAATGGCTGTTCGAACCATCTTCAATGTACTGGGACCTTTAACCAATCCTGCTGCAGCTCCTAACCAGGTTATCGGTGTATTTGCTAAGGAACTTGTAGAGCCTGTTGCTAAAGTATTGCAGCAACTGGGCAGTCGCCATGTGATGGTGGTGCATGCCGATGATGGTATGGATGAAATCAGTATCTCAACCAGCACTTTTGTCGCAGAACTTAAAGATGATCAGGTAAGCACCTATGAGATCAATCCACTGGATTTTGGATTACAGATCGCAGATGCGTCCAGTATTCGCGTAGACGGGGTTGAGCAAAGCCTGTCGATGATTAATTCGGTTTTTGATAATGAGCAGGGTGCTGCTCTGAACATCGTTTGTTTAAATGCGGGAGCGGCAATTTATGTATCAGGGCTGGCTGAATCACATCAGCAGGGTATAGAAATGGCTCAGCAGGCTATTGCTAATGGCTCTGCAAAAGATGTTTTGAAAAACCTTGTTAGTAAAACTCATTCATAAAAAATGACAGATAAAGCAGACATACTGAATAAAATTCTGGCTCGTAAAGAACAGGAGATTAATGACAGAAAGGCACTTATCTCATTAGCGGGTCTGGAAAAAAAACTAGCAGATGCCTCGCCAACTCGTGGTTTTGTAAATTCACTGAAAAATAAATTACAGCAACAGTTACCAGCGATCATTGCCGAAATAAAAAAAGCATCACCCAGCAAAGGCATTATCCGGGAAAACTTCAATCCCGCGGAGATAGCCCTGCAGTATCAGCAGGGAGGTGCAGCCTGTTTATCGGTATTGACCGATATTGATTTTTTTCAGGGAGCCGATGAATATTTGATAGAAGCACGCTCAGCATGTGAACTTCCTGTAATTCGCAAAGATTTTATTATCGATGATTATCAGCTGGTTGAAGCACGGGTGATGGGTGCTGACTGTGTTTTGTTAATCGTGGCAGCACTGGAACAATCGACATTAAAAAGTTTATATCAAAAGGCTACAGAGCTTGGACTGGATGTACTGGTTGAAGTGCACGATGAACAAGAGATGCAACGAGCGCTTGAACTGAATTTACCCATGGTCGGGATTAATAATCGTAATTTGAGAACTTTTGAGACCAGCTTGCTTACAACATTGAAAATGTTACATATGGTGCCGGATGACTGCTTTGTGGTCACAGAAAGTGGGATCCATACTAAAACGGATGTGACTTTTATGCGGGATCATCAGGTTGATGCTTTTCTGGTCGGAGAAGCTTTTATGCGTGCCGAGAATCCAGGGCAAGCACTTACGGAGATCTTTGGAAGCTAAAGGTGGCTCTTCTCCGCTTTGCTGATTATCGGGTTCCAAATACCACAATCGTTTTGCCATGGGCAGAAATCAGGTTGTCTTCTTCCAGGTGTTTTATCACTCTGCCAGCCATTTCTCTTGAACAGCCTACAATTTTAGCGATTTCCTGACGGGTTACCTTGATTTGCATACCATCCGGGTGGGTGAGTGCATCTGGTTGCTTGGCGAGGTCGAGTAATGACCTTGCAACGCGTCCTGTAACATCCATAAAAGCCAAATTACTGACCTTACGGCTAGTATCGCGCAGACGATCTGCTAACTGTGCTGAAAGTTGAAATAAAATTTCAGGATTTTCCCTGGCCAATATCATGAACTGATTGTAGTGAATTTCAGCAATTTCACATTCACTGCGGGTCGTTACCCAGGCGCTACGTTTCATGTTCTTTTCAAATAAACCCATTTCACCAAAAAAATCGCCTGCATTCAAATAAGCTAAAACGATTTCATTACAATCTTCATCTTCAATAACGACACTTACAGAGCCGTTGATAATATAATAAAGAGTATGTGATTCATCCCGAGCATGTATTATAGTTTGCTTCGCAGGTAGAATTTTTTTATGGCAGTGTTTTAAAAAGTTCTCTAACGCCGGGTTACTTTGGGGGTGTACTTTTTGTATGGGCTCAAGACTCACGATGTTACCTGTATTATAATTTTATTAATCGCGACAACATAACATATATACATCAATTCACAAGCAGAGATAGATATGAAATCAAAAGTAAAATGGCTTGATAATATGACCTTTATTGGAGAGTCAGCAAGTGGTCATGCTGTTGTTATGGATGGCCCTGAAGAGTTTGGTGGACAAAACCTTGGTATTCGCCCAATGGAGATGCTTATTTTGGGTCTTGGAGGCTGTAGTGCCTTTGATGTCATGTTGATTTTAAAAAAATCGCGACAACAGGTAGAGCACTGTGAAGTTGAACTTGATTACGATCGTGCTGAAGAATTGCCTAAGGTATTTACCAGAATTCATTTGCATTTTGTAGTCAGTGGTAAAGAGCTTGATCCTGTTAAAGTGAAAAAGGCGATATCTCTATCGGCTGAAAAATATTGCTCAGCATCTATCATGTTAGGAAAGATGGCTGATATAACACATGATTTTGAAATTATAGAAACGGCATAAAACTGCGTTCTGTCAGTCATTCTGAATTAGGATAAAAAATAAGGCTTGCAGGATTTTTACGGGGGAAGTGCACTATTTTAAGTTGAGATTTTGATATTGCAGCCAGGTCAGAACTTTTTCAGTTCATTATCGGTTGACTGGAAACTTGAAGATGGCTTTAAAATTGTGAACTAATTTGGGTGGAAAATAGAGGAGCTATGTTGACAAAGCAAAATCTATATTAGATAATGCTTATATGCTGAACCGGAAGACGCCCCTCGTTTTCCCAGCATAACTCCTCCATCCTCCTTTGGTGGTTTTGGCGTGGCTTTTTGCCACGCCCTTTTTTAACAATTTTTTTAATGCGACACAATGTTTTTTACTCATATAGAGCTTTAAAACGATTAAATTTAAAATAACGAAAATATCATTGAATTCTGTCTTGTCAATATGTCATAAATCCGTTAGTATTCGCGCCCTTTCTTTGATGAAGACAATCGCTATAGAGCGAGTTAGGAAATTTTATGAAAACCTTTAGTGCAAAGCCAGAATCTGTAAAGCGTGACTGGTTCGTTGTTGATGCTGCTGACAAGACTCTGGGTCGTTTGTCTACTGAGATAGCACGTAGATTGCGTGGCAAACACAAACCAGAATATACACCTCATGTTGATACGGGTGATTACATCGTTGTCATTAATGCAGAAAAGGTGAAAGTTACTGGAAACAAAGAACAGAATAAGATGTATCACCGTTATACTGGTTATGTTGGTCATCTGAAATCAATGAATCTGGCCAAGTTGCGTGAAACGCATCCTGACCGGATTATTAGCACGGCAGTTAAAGGTATGTTGCCAAAAAATGCTCTGGGTCGTGCAATGTTTAAAAAATTAAAGGTTTATGCCGGTGAGACTCATCAGCATGCTGCACAGCAACCTCAAGTATTAGATATTTAAGAGAAAACTATGTCTACAGAACAGTATTATGGAACTGGCCGTCGCAAAAGCTCATCAGCTCGCGTTTATTTAAAATCTGGTAGTGGAAGTATCACCATCAATAAAAAGTCTATAGAAGACTATTTTGGTCGTGAAACTTCTAGAATGGTTGTTCGTCAGCCATTAGAAACTGTTGATTTAACCGAAAAGTTTGATGTAAATGTAAGTGTTGCCGGTGGTGGTCCAAGTGGGCAAGCTGGTGCCATTAGACTGGGTATCACACGCGCTTTGATGCAGTATGACGAAACCTTTAGACCTGCTTTTAGAAAAGAAGGTTATGTAACCCGGGATGCAAGAGAAGTTGAACGTAAAAAAGTTGGTTTACGTAAAGCTCGTAGAGCGACTCAGTTCTCTAAACGTTAGATCATTCGGCTTTTCAAAAAAAACCTGCTTCGGCAGGTTTTTTTTGGTTTACAATTAATGTCAGTTTTAAAAAAATGATGTAAGTTAATGTAATTTAGAGGTTTTTGACTCGTTGTGTTCTTGACAATATGGATGGTCAGGCATAATCTTTTACACAATTGTAAGTGCAAATAATTATTATTAAAAATGTACAGTAGACTATGCTCTTATTCTCAAGAGATATTTTTATTGTCACTCAGCAGGTATTACTTTGATGTATTTCATCTGGAATATACAAAGGATGATTAAGGCTATGCTATGGATAGAGGTTTTATTTCTCCTATTATTTTCGACTAATGTCTTTCCTCAGGCGAATTCAGATTATTTGAAATTACTGGAGGGTGAAGCTTCTGAGCTGAAGCTCGATAATAAGACAAAAAATAGTCAAAAAAAATTACTTCCAAAATCTATTAAACTCTTCGGGCAAGGAAAGGAAACTGTTCAGGGTGGTGATATTACCGAACTATTTCCCGGGCTTTCACAGCAGCAATTTGAAGTGGTATTAAAAAATAACTACATCGGAAGTTATCTTTTTTATAAGCGGTTACCAGTATCAAAAAAGGAGGAGGTTTATGGGTTTTATCAAGAGAATCCTGACCCTACAAAAGTAAGAGCAAAAATTTTACAGGTTAGCAAAAAATAGTGGGGAACAGCATGTACAGAAAAATTTTAACCATATGTTTGTCTGTCTGGGTTATAAATGTCCAGGCTCTGGATGTTAAGCTGAGCCCGGACAGAGAATTTGTAGAAGTTATACATAAAAATAAACTGATTAAAATTCAAAGAATTCAAGATCAGGATCATAAGCTGGAAGGCGGTTTTGCCAAAACGTCGAGAAAATGCCCTCCTTTTTGTATTCAGCCTATGGATGCGGGTGAAAATGTCAAAACTATCGGTCAGATAGAAATTTTTGATTTCATGGAAAATGAATTACTGGATGGAGAAGGCTTGATTATTGATGCCAGGACGCCAGCATGGTGGAAACGAGGTACTATTCCGGGATCAGTTAATATTCCGTTCAATGTCTTTTCGCAGGATGTTGATGATCCTCAGCTAATAGATATGATGAAAGTACTGGGAGCCAGGAGAAGAGGGGATGTGGGAGGTTTTTCCAGAGCAATGGAAGAGTTTGGTTTGATGGGTGGAAAGCAGAAAAATGATGAGTGGGACTTCACGTCGGCTAAAAAACTGATTTTATGGTGTAATGGTATGTGGTGTGGGCAGTCTCCCCGGGCGATACAAGGCTTGTTAGAGTTAGGGTATCCGGCAGAAAAAATTCTTTATTACCGGGGTGGGATGCAGGTATGGCAATCTTTAGGTTTGACCGTTATTGTTCCTGATATGTAAGGTTCGGGATATAGCGGCTGGTGCGCACGGCGCGCCCTACCTGACTAGTCGAGTAGGGTGCTCTGTGCGCACCAGCTTATTTTAAATGTTAAACCTTAATAGTCTGAACGCCGTTTTCCCCACCTAGCAGTAAAACGTCTGCTGATCTGTGCGCAAAAATACCGACAGTAACAACGCCTGCCATTTGATTTATCTGAGTTTCCAATTTCATGGGTTCCATAATTTTAAGATTGTGAACATCCAGAATAATATTTCCATTATCGGTCACAAAATTTTCACGCCAAACGGGTTGTCCACCAAGCTTTACCAGTTCTCTGGCTACCAGGCTTCTGGCCATTGGAATGACTTCAACAGGAAGAGGGAACTCTCCCATTACATCGACAAGTTTAGTGTCATCTGCAATACAGACGAATGTTTTACTGGCTGCGGCAACAATTTTTTCGCGAGTTAACGCACCGCCGCCACCTTTGATAAGATGTAAATGTCGATTTGATTCATCAGCACCATCCACATAAATGGATAACTCTCCTGCAGCATTTAAATCGATAACCGGTATGCCATGCTGTCTCATTCTTTCGGATGAAACCTCTGAGCTGGAGACGGCTGCTTCGATCGAGCCTTTCATTTTTTCTGCAATTGCATCGATAAAGTGATTGACCGTAGAGCCGGTTCCAACGCCAATTACTGAGCCTGCTTCTACATATTCAAGTGCTGCATAGGCAGCTAATTTCTTTTTTTCGTCTGCTGTCATGATATTTCCACGTAATAATTTGACGGGATATTAACTATTGGGGCTGTAAATGTCATGGCAAATATCGAAATTACTAAAAAAATTGTGCTTTAAGCTGATGTCTGGAGGTTAATTGAGCAGCGATTTGGTTCACTAGCTCAAATGTTAGCCCGTGTTTTGTAAGATATATTGATTCCTATTGGTTAGCATGCACCATGGTTTTTGCTTCTCAGGGTGGGTGCTTTCAGTTTTGGTGAGTATTTCCTGTTGCCAGCAGGGTTTTCTTTGCTGATAATAATCGATCATTTTGAGGGATAGGCATGGCAGTACCAAATTTTCTGGAAAAAGTATTAACAGCTCGCGTTTATGATGTGGCGATTGAGTCTCCACTGGACAGTATGCCTGGGATTTCTCGGCGTCTGAACAACCGGGTCTTATTGAAAAGAGAAGACCTTCAGGCTGTTTTTTCATTTAAGTTGAGAGGTGCTTTTAATAAAATTTTTCAGTCAGTAAAAAAAAATCCTGAATTAAAAGGAATTATTACAGCCTCTGCTGGAAATCATGCCCAGGGAGTGGCATTGGCTGCTCGAAAACTAAAAATGCATGCTGTCGTTGTGATGCCTGTAACAACTCCCACAATTAAAGTTAATGCAGTTAAAAATTATGGTGCAAAGGTTATTTTAAGCGGTGATAATTTTGACGAAGCTTATAAGTTTTCCTTGCAGTTAGCCGAGCAGGAGAAGCTTTCGTTTATTCACCCTTATGATGATATCGATGTTATGGCCGGGCAGGGAACTATAGCCCACGAAATTATTCGTCAGTATCCCGATGGGATCGAAGCTATATTTGTTCCTGTTGGTGGTGGTGGTTTGCTTGCTGGAATTGCCGGTTTTCTTAAAGCGGTGAAGCCCTCTATTAAAGTGATCGGTGTAGAGCCTGAAGATGCCGCCTGTCTGGCTGCGGCAATGCAAGCCAGGCGCAGAGTTAAATTAAAAGAAGTGGGTATTTTTGCTGATGGTGTGGCAGTAAGTCAGATAGGGCAAAATACTTTCAAAATGATTCGCAACCTTGTAGATGATGTAATAACCGTATCAACTGATCAAATATGCGCAGCCATTAAAGATACCTATGATGATACTCGTGCCATCTGTGAACCAGCTGGAGCGGTGTCATTGGCCGGGCTAAAAAAATATGTTGAATCACATGGTATTCAAGACCAGACTCTAGTGGCTATCAATAGTGGAGCCAATATGAATTTTGATCGCCTGAGGCATGTATCTGAACGTGCTGAGATAGGTGAGCAAAGAGAGGCTTTACTGGCGGTTGAAATACCTGAAAAGCCGGGTAGCTTTAAGAAATTTTGTCATTTAATTGGCAAGCGTCAGATAACCGAATTTAATTATCGATATTCCGATGCCAATAAAGCCCGGGTTTTTGCTGGTATTCAATTGGCTCATGGGATTGAAGAAAAAGAACAGATTATTCGTCATCTTGAAAGTAAAAATTACACGGTCGATGATATGACTGATAATGAAGTGGCTAAGTTACATACTCGTTATATGGTTGGAGGTTGCCCAGGTAAAGGCGTACAAAATGAACTGTTGTACCGTTTTCAATTTCCAGAAAAACCGGGTGCACTGTTAAAATTTTTGACGGAAGTCGGGCGACGCTGGAATATCAGTTTATTTCACTATCGAAATCATGGTGCTGATTATGGTCGAATCCTAATGGGGATTCAGGTAGATTCATCTGAACATAAAGATTTTAAACTGTTTTTAAAGCAGCTTGATTTTCCATACTGGGAAGAAACAGATAACAGGGCTTACCAGCTTTTTCTTCAATAGGAAGTTAATTAGTGGCTTGCCGGGGCATAATGATTTCATCTTCAGTGATAATGTAATCCAGAGGAACGTCCCAGCTTTGGTGAGGTAACCCGGTATGTTCCTGGCAACTGTGTGCAATGCCGATCAATTTAGGTTTGAACCATTTTTGGTGTGAAAGCCTGAATGCCAGACTTCTGTCATAATAACCTCCACCCATGCCAAGCCGCTGCCCTTTTCGGTCAAATGCAACCAGTGGGATAAGTACGACATCCAGTTTGCGTGGGTGCAGAGTATTTCCCCAATGAACATCTGGTTCGAGAATATTAAATCGATTTTTGCCCCAGCGAGTACTTTCTGTCATGGCTGCAAATCTGAGTTGAGGCGCAATTATTTCATATAGCTTTGGCAGGTAAACCCGCTGTCTTAAATTATCTGCAATCCAGGGGTTTAATGATATTTCCCCCTGTGTTGCAATGTAAGCGGCAATTTTGAGCTGGTTAGAAAAACCAAGAAACGAATTAATATTGTGCTTCAATAATTCAGCATTTTGAATTTGAGTTTGTGGAGAAAGTCGCCGTCGAAGTAGGCGGTATTGTTGACGAATATCTTTTACATTCATATTTAGAAGTTATCAACCACGGTGCCGTCGCACTCTATCAACCTTGAACCGGAAAGTTCAGGGGGGATAAACGGGCATTCATCAGGCTTCCCGATTTAACTCGGGCATGCACACCAGAATGACACTATAAATCCCGAAGTTGATAAATAGGCTCAAGGATATATGATGGTTGCTAACGCACACCGCAGTTGATAATTAAAACTATACCCCAGTTTTTTAAACATTGCACGGTCATCCTACAAGAATTTTTTTATGACCTGGCCTTGCTCATTAAATTTCCAATTGACGAGCTTGTTGTAATGCTTCTGTAATTTTATGTTCCAGGCTCTTTAATCGAGGTGGAATGGTTTCACTCAAATTATCCTGAAGCTGATTGGAATTTAGTAGTTCGTGTGCAATATTAAGTGCTGTGATAACGGCAATTCGTTCTGAGCCGATAATGCTGCCGCCATCTCTCACCTCACGCATTTTACTATCCAGATATTCGGCTGAAGCGAGTAATGCAGACTGCTCACCCGAAGGACAGGCTATCTTGTACTCTTTATCGAGAATAGAAATATTGATAGGTAAAGCGTTACTCATGAGCCTAATTCCAGTGATCTTAATCGTGTTATCATGGCTTCAACTCTAGTGCGTGCCAGCTCGGTCTTCTCTATTAGCTGTGAACGTTCTGTGATCAGGTGGTCATGCTGATTACGCAAGGTCGTATTTTCCTGTTTAAGATGGCCTACCGTATCGATAAGTTCATCGATCTGGTTTTCCAGTTTTTGCAGGTCTGACTCAGAAAATGTTTTATTTGTGGAATCCATAAGGCATTTTTGGTGATCGATGATTAACTGTCAACAGGAGATTTCTTTTTGTTAGATTTTACTTATATCACAGATTATAAAATTTACCTGAATATACAGATGTTTTCAGTAAAATATTAAAACTTTAAAGCATAAAAATGAATGAATGAGATTCTGTTTTTACTTACAGATAAATAATATAAAATATAAATTGTTATTAATTGATGATGAATATACACAATGCTTGAATTCGATAGCATACAAAATGCACTGGAAAAATTGCAGGCTGTTACGGATGCTTCTGAAGCACATGGGACTTTATGCGGCTTATTGCTGGGTCAACAGGATTTGTCCAAATGGCTGAAGTTTACTTTGGAGAGTATTCCTGAGCAGGGTGATTTACTTGCGGTGGAAAATCTCAGGCTATTACAGGAATTATTCGATTTGAGTAAGCAGCAGCTAAATGCGGATGATATGTCTATGGAGTTATTGCTACCGGATGATGCTGAAGAGTTTGCAATTCGTTTGTTAGGGCTTGCCACCTGGTGCCAGGGCTTTCTGTACGGTTTGGCGGTAAATGGAGAAGCTTTGGTCAGTGGTCTATCCGAGCAGGGAAGAGAATGCCTGGAAGACTTGCTGGAAATCAGCCAGCTTGGGCATGATGAAGAAGAAACTGATGAGACTGAAGCTGTTTATGCAGAAATTGTTGAGCATGTCAGATTGTCGGTTATTTACATGAATGAAGAGATCAATCCGTTATTGCCCTCACCATCGTTGCAATAAACGGTAACTATTCAGCGTAAATTAAAAGTCAAAACATTATCACCACGAACTAGGGCAGGACGCCCGTAGGTAGAGTAACGCAGGAGCAGTTGCCGAGATCACGAAGACCACGAAGATAAACATAATGCGGCTAGATTAATTATAATTATGATAATGACTGATTAATGCTGTTATTTTTTAAAAAGATTTTGACTTTTCTTCGTGAGCTTCGTGTCTTCGTGGTGAAAAAATACTTAAAATATTCAGATCAATAAAGAGGCTATTTGAATGACTCCAGCAGAGTTTAAACGTCGACGTAATCAATTAATGAAAATGGTCGGGAAAGGCAATATTGCAATCCTCTCATCATCTTCTGAACAAACACGAAATCGTGATGTGGACTATCCCTTTCGTCAGGATAGTGACTTCCTGTATCTGACGGGGTTTAGTGAGCCTGATGCTGTGCTGGTGCTGGTGCCGGGGCGTAAGCATGGTGAGTATATTCTGTTCTGCCGGGAAAAAGATCCTGAGCAGGAAACCTGGCATGGGCGTCGAGCAGGGCAGCAGGGAGCCATTGATGACTTTGCAGCAGATGATTCGTTTCCGATTGATGATATCGATGATATTTTGCCAGGTCTTTTAGAAGGTAGACAAAAGGTGTTTCACTTTATGGGGCGCTATGCTGATTTTGATCAGCAGTTGATGGGCTGGGTGAATCAAATTAAAGCCAAGTCTCGATCTGGTGCGCATGTGCCTTATGAATATGTCTCTCTAGATCATTTGTTACACGATATGCGTTTGTATAAAAGTCGTTCTGAAATAAGTTTGATGAAAAAAGCAGCCAAAATTTCAGTCGTGGCACATAAAAGAGCAATGCAACAATGCAAGCCGGGTAAATACGAATACAGTATTGAAGCTGAATATAATCATGAGTTCTGCCTGAATAACGCACAGCATGCCTATCCTCCTATTGTGGGTGGTGGTGAAAATGGTTGTATCCTGCATTACACGGAAAATTCTGATCAGTTGAAAGATGGAGATCTTTTATTAATAGATGCTGGCTGTGAAGTTGAAGGTTATGCCTCGGATATTACTCGTACCTTTCCGGTTAATGGGCGTTTTAGTCCGGCCCAACGGGATATTTACGAACTGGTACTGCAAGCTCAAAAAGCAGCAATTAACAAAGTTAAACCGGGTAATCACTGGAATGACCCGCATCAGGCAGCTGTGAGAGTTATCACTAAAGGATTGATTGAGCTTAAGCTGTTGAAAGGTACATTGGCTAAGTTGCTGAAAGAGCAGGCTTATAAACGTTTTTATATGCATCGTACCGGCCACTGGTTAGGGCTGGATGTGCATGATGTCGGTGATTACAAGCTGGGTGAGCAATGGCGTCTGCTCGAGCCGGGTATGGTATTAACCGTTGAGCCGGGAATTTATATTCCTGCTAACAGCAAAGGGGTTAACCGCAAATGGTGGAGTATCGGTATTCGAATTGAAGATGATGTGCTGGTAACAGCTAAAGGGAATGAAGTCCTGAGTGCGGGCTTGCCTTCGTCTGTGGATGAAATTGAAACCCTGATGGCTGGCTGAAATGAAAAAGAAATTTGATGTGCTAGTGCAAGGTGCAGGTATGGTCGGAGCGACTACTGCATTGGCACTGGCAAGAAATGGATTTTCTGTGGGACTGGTGGAGCGACAGAATCTGGATCTGCTGAATGGATTGCTAGCTGATGAAATAGATAACCGTGTTTCGGCGATCAGTCCAGCTTCCCAGAAATTATTGCAGGAGCTGGGTGTGTGGCATGATGTGACCAGCCAGCGTTGCAGTGATTATTTTAAAATGAAAGTGTGGCATGAAAATGGATCTGCATTGATGCAATTTAGTAGTGAGCAAATTGGCATTTCTCATCTGGGTTCTATTGTTGAAAATCGACTGCTGCAATCTGTTTTGTTACAGCACTTAAAGCATTTACCAAATGTTCAGTTTTTTAAACAGCAGGAAGTTACCTCAGTGCAACAACTCGATAATCGGGTTCAAATTAATACCACGGCTAAAGCAGTTCTAGAAGCTGAACTATTGATTGCGGCCGATGGCAGGGGATCCACGATTAGAGAGTTGCTGAATTTACCGGTGACATCTGGGAATTATGCTCAAACCGCCATTGTGGCCAATGTAAATACTGAAAAATTTCATGAGAATACGGCCTGGCAACGCTTTCTGACGACTGGACCTTTGGCGTTTTTGCCGTTATCGAATGGCCAAAGCTCTATTGTCTGGTCAGCAGATACAGAACGGGCTGATGAATTATTGCAGTTGCCGGAAGAAGATTTCAGGTTGCAGCTAGCAGAAGCGTTTGAGTTCAGGTTAGGTCAAATTACGGCTACCAGTCAACGAATGGGTTTTCCTCTGAGCTGGCACACCGCAGATAAATGGCTGGAAGGCCGCGTATTGCTAATGGGGGATGCTGCTCATGGTGTGCACCCTCTTGCCGGACAGGGTGTTAACCTTGGGTTTGCCGATGTAGCAGCTTTACAGATTTTGTTAAAACCGGGGCAGCCTGCTTATCAGCGTAGAGTGTTACGGGGATTTGAGCGCCAGCGTAAAGCGGAAACTGTAACGGCTACGCACTTATTTTCAGCCTTGAAACTATGTTATGCCCAGGAAGCCCCTCTACTGTGTGGTGTACGTAATGCAGGCATGTCTATCGTTGAAAAAAGTAGCATTATAAAAAGGCTGGTTTTACAGAGTGCGGTTCATAATATGAGTTGATAAAAGCAAGTCGGCAGTTGGCAGTCGAAAGTTATATGTAATTTTCAGGGTTGGCCCGCATTTCTCACAGGATTGTCAGTCCTGTGAAAAATGCGGGTTAGTTCAAGGCATGAAAATAATATGGACATGATTATCAGCAATGATTATGATTTAATTCCGAGGAATGGAAATATTATAAAGATATGCGGTTTCGGATAGAACTAGTACTAACACTGGTATTGTTATCTTTTGCACATACTACGGTTTATTCTCAAAGTAATTACGAACCTGTAGTTTTTAATGTTTCCAGTTTTTCAATCACCGGCGATAATCCAATTGGTGATAAAGCGTTCAAAGTTTTACAACCGTTTATCGGAAAACAATCTGGGCTGGAAGGTTTATCTGCAGCCGCAGATGCATTAGAACAGGCTATTATTTCTGCCGGTTTTAGTTTTCATCGAGTTTCTCTACCCCCTCAACAACTTACCTCCGGCTCTGTTGAGTTTCAGGTGATTAGTTTTGCCATTGGCACGATTAATATTTCTGGTAATAATTTTTTTGATGAGCAAAATATCAAAAATTCTTTACCGTTTCTAAAAGCAGGTGCTACCCCGAATACTAAAGAGTTATCGCGCTCTTTAAAGCTTGCCAATAATCATGCATCAAAAAATATAATTTTAAAGTTTAAAGAAGGTGAATCTGAAGATGCTATTGATGCTGAATTAACCATTCAGGATCAAAATCCACAACTGGTATTTGTCACACTGGATAATACTGGTAGTGCCGACTCTGAAGAGTTTCGTTCTACAGTCGGTTATCAACATGGCAATCTGTTTAATCTGGATCACTCTATTACGGCAACTCTCACCGTCTCTCCACAGGATACAGCGGCCACAGCTCAAGTCGGTTTAAATTACCATGTTCCGTTGTATGCTCATGGTGCCAATATGGATTTCCTGTTTTCTGATTCCGAAGTGAATTCTGGCGATGTGGCAGATGGTCCGATAACCGGTAAAGGTTCAGTGCTGGGTTTTACCTAT
Organism: Gammaproteobacteria bacterium; assembly: GCA_018669845.1. Taxonomy (GTDB): domain Bacteria; phylum Pseudomonadota; class Gammaproteobacteria; genus JACNJF01. The sequence goes on from JABHSO010000215.1 coordinate 19,944, forward strand.
TCACGCCCCTTATTGACGGATACCAATTTCAACCATCAATGGTCAGCTGGTTTTCAATTTAAAACATTCGAAAATGATCTAGGTGGGCTAACCCAGGATTCAGACGTGCAGAGCTTCCCGTTGGAGCTGGGTTATGGTTTTAGTTATAACATGAAAAATGGGGTGCTCAGTGGTGGGTTAACATTCTCAATAAACCTGGAAGCAGGTTCTAGTAATACCGATGAAGATTATGCTGTAGCGCGACCGGAGTCTGAAAGTAGCTGGAGTGCTATGAAATATAATTTATCTTATGATGTTGTATTCGCAGAAAACTGGTTAATTCATGCTGGATTGTCTGGTCAGAATAGCTCCGATTTATTGATCCCTGGAGAACAGTTTGGTGTCGGTGGTAGCAGTTCTTTACGTGGTTTTGAAGA
>JABHSO010000155.1 GCA_018669845.1 Gammaproteobacteria bacterium
CGAAATATATTTTCCAATGTCTGTCGATACTGTCGGTTCAGCTCTGGATATCATGCTGATTAATTCAGGGTTTCGTCTTGCTGATCCGAGCGCTGTTGACCCTAATTTATCAATCCTGCTCAATTCACCGCTTCCTAATATTCATCGATCACTGGGTCCATTGTCCTTACGTTCTGCTTTAAAGACATTGTCAGGCTCATCATGGGATCTGATTATCGATCCTGTTCACCGATTAATTTCATTTGAGCTGATTAATGATTACCAACTTTCTTTTGAACGTGGGGAAGTTGCTAGTGAATAATCAAGCCAATGTTGAGGCTGACGATAAATTATCTAAATCCTCACCCCTAAATCGTTCAGCCATAACAATGATCATATTACTGATTGGAGTTTCCATTGGTGGAGTAGCTTTATATTTAGCCAATGGTAAGGGGGAATTTACTGATAATATTCTGATAAAAGAGCCATTAAAATCAACATTACTATCCAGGGATTCAGGAAATGGATACAACCTACCGGGCGATGCAAACATAGAATCGGCTTACAGTCTTTTGTCACCTTCTAACCAGGAGCTGCTTTCCTCTATCCCCAGCCTGGTTACGGCTCAAAGTGAATTAACTGGCAGAATTTCTTCTTTATCAACATCTATTGAAACGTTAACTCGTGGGCTTGCAGATTTTAAAGCCGAGATGGATACGACTTTATTCACGAAGTTTCAGTCATTAGATCAGCAAAGTGTCAACTTTGTCGATATGCAGTCTCAAATAACTTTGCTGAGTAACAATTTACAAAAGATGGGTGAATCGGTCGCGATATTAAAAAAGCAGTTTGTCGATAAATCAAAAACTGGCTTAAAACCAATCAAAAAGAAAATAAGCGTTCCTCCTTTTACATTAATGAGTGTCCAGATCTGGAATTCAAAACCTGTGGCCATTGTTACTCATCAAAAAACAAGGGTTGGAGTAGGAGTCAATGAGGTACTTGCAGGCTGGCGCATTGATTCAATTTTAGTGTCTGGTTGTATGGAAGTCAGCCAAAAAAGTCAGTCGGTGAAATTATGTCTGTAATCAATTTCCCTATTAATGGCCTGCTATTGAACATGAGTCTTGTCATGCTGATTAGCGGATGCGCGGCAAATAAACCTATTGTAGTTCATGCCATTGAAGAATCTCCTAAACAAGATATAGGTCATCAGGTCTCTAACTGCAGGTCGACTCAACGGGACCTGACAACTACCTGGTCACTTAGGCAATATTGGTGTACTGAAGAAAACCGAAGGGAAGTATTACAAAGCACCAATAATCAGCTGATGGATCAAGTTGCAGCTAATCAATCTGCTGTCGATAACGCTTACATTGAAGACGTTAATAATGAAGTTAATAAATCTCAATATCAATATCAAGCACCTATCGTTGATTCTGAAAATTCAGGAGAACCTCAGGCTCCCTCAATAAACCGGGAGGATGCAATTCAGCGACTTAAAGGAATTAAGAAATCTGACAAGCTAAAAACTGTTCCAGTTTCGAGTTTAACTTCAGGAGACGTAAGTTTAAAAGCGAATAAGAATGCAACATCAAATTCAATCATTTTTGCCCATCACTTAAGAGTCCTTGGTCCTCAAGGTCGTGCTGCGACTCATGCATTAATAGATCAGGTTTCAAGTTCAAATAATGTTCATATCAGAGGGCTGATATTACCCGATGAAATATTGGTAGATTCAAATTTGTACCGTGAGCAAGTTTCCGTCGGCAGGGCATTAGCCGTTCGAAAGTATTGGAAAGCGCAGGGATTAGATACCTCCCATATCATGATTTTGCATAATAACCCTGAATTATCAGGGCGTACCGTCGAGGTTACATTCCATGGTTAAGCAGATTCTGTTAATAGGATTGCTGTTTTCCTCTCTCAGTACATTGGCTGACACCACCGTAAATCAATCGACATTTGGAACGGCCAACGTCTCATCCATTGAATCTACATCGACAGATTATCAATCTAAAGTTTGGAATATCAGCTCTGAAGACTGGGTACGGTATGAACAGATTATGCAGAGTGAAGGTAAGTTTCTGTGGAAGGATTTAGACCCCATTACCGTACTGGGACTTAATGCCAGGTCTGACAGTGAGAGAAAACGTTATGCAGAAAAGCTGGCTAAACTCGAATTCGATAATGCTCAGAAAGTCATCCTATTAGATCGTGCATACAACCAAGCATTTCATGAGCTATACGGTAAATTGCCTGTTGTAGATCCATCGAAACTAAATATTGGTCGTGCAAAAGCCTCTTTACTTTCTGTGCCCAAAGCCAGTGTCAAAGGTGAGTTTGGTGATCGCTATATCGCTTTTGTAAATACACAGTGTAATGCCTGTAACAGTATGCTTAAACAGGTTCTTAACTCACTTCAATTAGGCGTATCACTGGATATCCATTTTAAAAATGATAGTCGCCAGGCTATTACCCAGTGGGCGACAAAGCAGGGCATATCACCAGAGTCAGTCGAAGTAGGTACGATAACATTAAATCCAGATTCAGCTTTGATTGAACAGTTTGGACAGCCTGCAGAACCTTCCTTGTATTACTTTAATAAAGCCAGTAATCAAGTGAGTGAAGTCAAATGATTCGCTTTTTTCCTTTGGTTCTCATTTTCTTTTTTTCACAATCATTTGCTGAAGTGCCTGCCTATTATCAGCAGGTAAGTGTGAGGCAACAAGTTCCAGCTACCATTCTCTATGCCATCGCATTGCAGGAATCCCGACCACCCAATGGTTTAATCGAAGGCATCGATAAACCCTGGCCCTGGACATTGAACTGTGAAGGGAATGGATATTTTTTCGCTTCCCGCCAGGCTGCTTTTAATGTTGCCAGTCATTTTATCACTTCAGGCGAGAGTTGTGATATTGGCTTAATGCAGATCAGTTGGTTTTGGCACAAGCATCGTTTTAATTCATTAAATGATGCATTTGATCCCGTTACCAATATTCGAGCTGGATCAGATTACCTCAAAGAACTCTATGAAAAGTCTGGCTCCTGGGAATATGCAGTAGGTGCGTATCACAGTCCTTCCGATCCTGTGAAAGCGAGTTCATACCGTGAAAAGGTGCGCACTCATTTTACTCGACTTATGGGCGTCGCATTTTGAAGTCTCGAAGTACTCTCATTATTATTTTGTTGACCATTGTTAATGTCGTTCATGCCGAACCCATTGTGTTATTTGATAGCGGCAAAACCGTTCCGACATATCGCTATAAACAAATACTGCAAGGCATCTCCATTCCTGATTTTGGCAAAATGTGGGCTACCGATAAAGCCGTTGAAATAGATGAATCCAATGATTCTAAAGATCCTGCAAACTGGTTGCCAGTTACCACCACTAAACTTTCACCCGGGCTTATAAAACCAAGGAAAGTTCGATTTGATCAACTGGTTTCTCCAGTCTGTATCATTGGCAGTGATGAAAGGTCACTAGCCTGGATCAAAAAATATCGATCAGTTTTATTAAAAAACAATGTGCTTTGCTGGTTAGTCTCAGCCAAAAATCTGGATGAAGTACAGCAGGTCGTCACAGCCTTGTCAGGTGTTTCTATGTCACCTGCTAATGGCGATGCGATAGCGAAATTTTTTTCCATCAAACACTATCCCGTTCTCATTACTCAACGGTTTATCGAGCAATGAGCAGTAATCAGTTAGTTGAAAATTTATTACGCCCCCCGGTTGAACTGTATTCAGCCATCTCCTATGGCTTGCTGGCTTTGCTATCGGTGTTGGCAC
>JABHSO010000135.1 GCA_018669845.1 Gammaproteobacteria bacterium
GTTTAGAAGAGGTAAGGTGACAGGCCGCTTCGATATTAATGTGGCTGATCTGGATGCAGTTGAGGAGGCGCTTGTAAATACATGGAGTGAGCTGAATCTTACAGGGCAACCCAATCATTCTTTAGATTGCATTGCAAAAGATAAAAAACGCATGGAGCGTAATGCGTAATGTTAATTGATCGTTTAACGCTACAAACGGTGAAAAATAAAGATATTCCCTTACCCTTTATTGCATCGAGGTATAAGGCTAGCGCTGAATTGGTTCTTAAAGATCATTCCAACTTTTTAGCGGGCAGTATTTTAGCTGAAGATGGAACTGGCCGGTTTAAATTTGAGGATCAGAGTTTTATTTGTGGGAAGGCCGAAGATGATCAAGATCAACAATTGGTTGAGCTTGCCTTATTACAAATTGCCGAGCTGGTAGATATTGATAATGCGGAATTTCCTTCCCCTTTACTTCCTTCCCGATTGTTCGATGAAAAGGGAAATTTAAATGAGCTTGAGCTTTTACTGAAGGATGTACTGAATGAGGGCCATTTGCATGAAATTAGCCGGCGTCCAAGATTTGATATGCGTTATGACGAGTTAGTATTGCCTGTTAGTAGGACAAAAAGGTTGGCCGGTTCAGCTGAAAGACATCTGGCCTCACATTCTGAATGCTGGCAAAAGCGAACTCTTACGGGTATACAGCCACGAAAAATAAAAGGCCTGGTAAGTGAAGATGAGTTTAATCTGTATGAAAATTGTGTGTATGTACGACTTCTGGATAGGCTTGAGAATTTTTTAGCAAAACGTATCCGTGAGATTGATACTTTAACTGAAATATTGATTGATGCCCTAGATATCGAAGGTTCTGAACAGATGAACTATCGGCTCAGCAGAAAGTTATTCTCTCTTTGGGGGGAAACCTTTCAAACCGATGCTGCAGCTATTGGCGCCCTAGATATGCTTGAAGCTACACGGGAAATTTTACGCAAAGAGCACAAATCTGTCAGAGGTTTAATTCAACATAAATTTTATCGTCAGATTCCTAAATCGGCTCAGATTCCGGGCCAGATAGAACAGACAAATATATTGTCGCATGACCAACATTATAGGCATTTACCCAAGCTATGGAATACCTTGAGGAAGCAAAAGCATAGTGAAAATTTAACGCCACAAGAAACACTTGAGAAAAATATCAAGTTGCAACACGCATACTTGAGTTACTGTGGTGTAGTTATTTTTCGTGCATTTCAAGAGCTGGGTTTTGAGCAAGTTCGTTCAGAAGCTGGCATCTATGATCTTCAACGAGAAGGAAATACAATTACACTGACTTCCGTTGGTTCTCATTGGGATATTATAAATAATAGATCTAATGAGGTTATCAGATTGGTGCCGATTTTTTCATGGTCCCCACAAAATTTATACACACATTATGGAAACGGTATTCTCACAATTCCGTGTTGTTTGGAAAGCGAGAAGACTGTCGGGCATCCTTCCCACTGGCTAGATGGTCAGGATTTAAGTCCGATGGTTATGTCCCCGCGTGATTTTTATGTTGAGGAGCAGCTCATTTCTCTTTTGAATCTCTGGATTTTTAATCATTCTGCTAGATTCTATGGTGATGAAATACATCTGGTTCCCCAGTCAACCATGTCTATGATGCAAGATTCTCCGGCTTTTGAGTGTCTTTCATCCAACAGCAGTCGTCTTGTTGCTCTTCCTTCGGAGGAAGAGTTAGAGGGCATTGAAAATACCCTACGTAGAGATAATGCAATGCAAAGTCTCTCTCATTTGAAAGTGCGTTTAGGCTTGCTTCGTGAACTAACTATATGCCCGTGCTGCCAAAGCCCAGGTGATTTCACCTCTCGTGATAACCTTTGTTTTATCGTTCAATGCCAGAACCGTGATTGTCAACTAGAGTGGGGGATTTCCTCTAGGGAGGGTAAGCGTGTGCTTAGTATGGCTGTTGATGGGGAGGCGACTGACTTTCGGGTACAGGGCAGGTGGTCCGCTACTTTGGAGCTGGCTTAATTATCTCATAGTTTATAATTCTTAAATTAGATATTCATTTGATTTCTAAGGCTCATAAAGGGTTTTTACTGTTCAATACAGCATATGTCTTCTGCTACCACACTTCAAAAAAGATTATAAACCTGACTGTGAACAGCTAAAAATCGCTGGCCTTCCCGGGTTGGATTGACCTGAACACAGATGTTGAAGGTTTTTTAGCTCAATACCTTTAAAGGCATACTGCTTCATCAATATTTTTAAAGTTTAGTCTGATGAATTTGATAGTGATTAGACTTTTGCATGATGAGTTGCATTCAATATTGATCCATATTTAGGCTTTATGTGCGGTATATTATATTTATCTGGTGAATGCTTCGGAATACTCAGGTAAATACTTTCGCTGTCGACAATGCACACTATTTGGCACTTTGCGCTTATTCATTGTATTGGAGGCATCGACCGCTATTATCGTGAAGAACCAATTTAAGCTACTGGTAGCAACGACCGATATGGAGAAACTAGGAACTGTTGAATTGATCCCGATACACTATTTTTTTTAACGCAAACTAAAGATAAATGGTGATATCGAACTGGCTCAACATGTAAAGATCACGATCGACACTCTTGATCCTAGAGTTATTCAGGATCAGCGTTTAATTTTTCTTAACATGAAAAGCTTATGTATTGCCTATCTATAACAACCTAATTAAATCCATTACCGGACTTTTTTCAAACGCATCTTCTGGTCGATCATAAACCTTGAGCATCTTGATATCAGCATGGCCGGTCTGTCGAGTGATTTTCTCGTCATCTACATAACCTCTTAAACTTGTTACAAATCCAGCTCGTAACGAGTGTCCAGCGTATTTTCCTGATTGTTCTAACATCGCTGCTTTTGCGAGAGACTTTATGGCCTTATTCACTGAAACATGACTTATTTTCACCGGGATTCTTTCAGCATTCTTCCATTTAAAACCCGCTACGCTGAGAACTGACTGTTTTTTCCCATTGATCTTCATATTTTTTAGTTGAAAACCACGAAATAAATAGCCCTCAGTTATACCCGCTAACTGCTTCCATTCCTCAATGGCAGACACTGGGCAGTAACGGTCATTGGGTTGGGGTACCAGAGGCAAGGCTTTATAAAACCCTTTTTCTCCCGTTTGATCCGTTTTTGTAATACCCATACGAATTGACAGCCCGATATCACAACTGAATATATCCTCAACCTTTATACCGGCCAATTCAGACTCACGCATAGCGCCATAGAAACCGACCAGTATCATCGCTCTATCGCGAACACTGCGTAAATCGTTGCCGGCAGTATCAACCATTCGTTTAATTTGACTGAGAGAGAGTGCGGGTACACGGTCGGGGATCCAGTTGTCATTTTTAACCCGATCCACCCGGATGCCTTTCATGACCGATTGCACGGCGGGATGTCGCGTTGTATCCGGATACTGCAATTGTCGTTGTGCCCAGGATAAAGCCACCAGGCGACGGTTAATGGTGGTCGGTGTTTGACCCGCTCTGGCACAGTTTGATAAGTACTCGCGTAACAAACTGACCGGGATCGGCAGGGTGTTCACGCCACCTAATGCCTGATCAATCATTTTCAAATCTGAGCGGTAACTGTTGAGGGTGTTTTCATTCAAAGCCTGCAAATCGAAGTAACGGGGGGTATTTTTTTCAACGGTTACACGTTCCGCTACCAAAGCATCGAGCTGATTGACCAGGTGCTTTATCCAGATCGGCTGGGTCTGTGGATCACGGTTATCGACCTTCAGAATAAGCAGTTCACCGTCATTGATCTCGATAGGCCTGGTTGTGGGTAATGATCCAGTCATAAAAATGTACTCACAAGGATTTCCAAATTCACTGTATCGATGTGCACGTTAAATGCATGTCAATCTCGTTTTCTTTCCGGCAAAGCATAGTCTAAAGACTATAGCTTTGCAATAGCATATAGTTATTGAAAAGCTATTACGGGCGGAATAGGGCGGTTTTCACTCTTTATAATTGTAATTGTATCGATATATCGATATAGTAATGATTATTCACAAAACAGCTCCCCACATGGCTCATAAAGCGACACAGCAAATTAAATCCACAAAACCGCAAAATGACATCATTCAATTTGAGGAAGTCGTTGATGCCATCATTACCCTGCAAGCAATCGCTAAAGAAGAAGGGCGCGATGCCGTTAAAATGCCAGGGCTTCATTTGCTAAAAGACCACATTGGACATGGTTCATTACCCCGTATAAAAAAACTGCGCGAGCTGTACGAACAAAAAATAGCCGACGAGAAGGCCCACCCGATCCCGGATCCTGTCAATGCAGCCATACAAAAGACAGTGAAATCACTGTGGCGATCGATTAGCCATGAAATGGATCAGGTTCTCGAAGCCGACCACCAGGCTCGGGAGACGGCAGAAAATGCCCTCAAAACAGTGCAACAACAGCTGGATGACGCTGTACGTGAATCTTTAGCATTAAATCAAGCCAATATGGGGCTACAGGAAGATCTGGACGAAGAAAAGAAGGCTCACAGTGACCTAAAGAAAGAAAAAGAGCATTTACAGGAAAAACTCGATCAGCAGGAACTGTTCGTGAAAGCTCGCCATGAACAACTGGTCTCAGAACAGCTCAATCATAAAAATACGCGAGATCAATTCATCACTGAAGTCAAAGCACTGGAACACAACATCCTGGAAATGGAAAACAGGCATGCGGAACAAATGAGACAAAGTGAAATTCTGGCTAATGACATGAAAACACAACTCAAAGCTGAGAACGCAACCGCACAAAGACGCATAGAGGAGCTGACGGTAGAAAAAAACAATGCACACACAGTAGCAACAGCACTTACCGGGGATAAAGAAGAGCTGATCATATCCACTGCCTCTCTTAAAGCGATCCTGACGACCACTCAGAAAAGACTCGATACTGAGATTGAAATACGGAAACAGGCCGAAGAAAAAGTCGTCGATTACCGCTTATTGAAAGTCGAAGCAAAACGATTGAAAGAACATAATGAAACCCTGGCGGAGCAATTAAAGCAGTTGCAATCGGATTACCGGGCTCTCACTCTCTCGCACGTTAAACCCACTAAAAATTAATTATGAAAATGCAGTTGAAATGTCTATAGCAGTCATTCGAAATTGAACAGCAATATACACATAATTGAGGGTCAAAATAAGTTTTGGCAGGTATCTGTAATGGCCAGTTTATTGATGAACCCATCACAGCTTACAACCTGTCAGAGTTGTCAGTTTCGTGGCGATACCGGCTGATGAGCATTACTATAATTTCAACATATCTGAGTCGTTCACACTCCCTTTAAAGATAGCTTTTGTGCACTGAAAACATGCGTTTAAACCTTATTAATCTACCATAAAGCCACATTTTCTTTATTATTCAATTAATTGCATTGGTTCGACCCACTTCTTGTCAAATTTCAATGTAAATCAGCACTCAAGACAGGAACACAATGCCTTCTCTGGTGCTTGAGTTTAATATTCCTAATTTAAGCAAGGAATTATGCCGAACAACATTCTTACGTTTGCTGTATTTATTCTGATATAAAGCATGTTATAATTAGTTTCATTAACCTTACTGGTTAATGAAACTTTACAGGTATTGAATGGAAATAACGTTTTCTAGCGCAAAGCTAAAGAAGCAGCTTAACGAAGGAAAGGCTATGGTTAAGGTGTATGGCCCTAAAAGAGCAAAAAAACTTAAAATTGTATTGACGTCTCTTCGAGCTGCTCCAAATCTTGGGGTGTTTGCGCCACCCTATAGTCCACCGAATAGGTGTCATGAATTAAAAGGCGGCTTGAAAGGTGTGTTAAGCGTCGATCTAGATCATCCGTATCGATTACTATTTTCTTCAAAGAATAATCCGGTTCCCATGCGGGAAGAGGGTGGTTTGGATTGGAGCCGCGTTACTATTATTGAAATTAAAGGTGTGGAGGATACCCATGGTTGAACAACTGGTTAATGAGTACCAACCCGACTACACAGTATTCCCCGGAGAAGTGCTGGCCTACGAATTAGAGTTCCGGGGTATGAGGCAGCAGGAATTAGCAAAACGAACTGGTTTAACACCAAAGCATATTGTGTCTTTGGTTAAGGGTAAGTCTGCTATTACTTCAGAAACAGCAATTAAGTTGGAGCGTGCCCTGGGTATGCCTGCTGAATACTGGTTAAACCTTGAGTCTCAGTTTCAGGAGACGCAAGCCAGGTTGGCCGAAGGTGAGCAACTTGAAACGGATTTGGACTGGCTTAAAAAGATTCCTGTTAATGCCATGATAAAATTAGGCTGGATTAGTCGGTATAAAGACAAGAAAGAGCAACTGGTGGAAGTGTTACGTTTTTTAGGTATTGCCAGTGTGGACCAGTGGGATGATGTTTGGCCGAAACTTAATGTGGCTTATCGGCAGCATAGTGCGCACGAAGTCTTCCCTGAGGCTGTATCAGCCTGGTTGCGTCAGGGGGATATTCAAGCTTCCGCTATTCAGTGTAATATATACGATAAAAATGCTTTCAGAAAGGTGTTGGATGAAATTAGAGGCTTAACCACCGAGCCACCAGAAGTATTTGTCCCTGAAATGCAGAAATTGTGTGCATCTGCTGGTGTGGCTGTGGTTTATGTTCCGGGGCTTCCTAAAACATGTATTAGTGGCGCTACTCGATGGATAAATTCTAAAAAAGCAATCATTCAGCTGAGCCTTAGATACAAGACAGACGATCATTTATGGTTTACCTTCTTTCATGAAGCTGGCCATATTCTGCTTCATGGTAAAAAAGAGATGTTTTTAGAAGGAGCAAATGGACTGGATGTCGAAAAAGAGGAAGAGGCAAATAAATTCTCAGAACATGAATTGATTCCAAAGAAGTCCTTTTCCAAGTTCATACTTATAGGGCGATTTTCCAAAGCTTCCATAGTTGAGTTTGCGCAAGCGGTAGGAATAGCACCAGGTATTGTGGTTGGGCAGCTACAACATAAAAATCTATTGAAGCGTAGTTTCTGTAATGAATTGAAACAAAGATTTGTTTGGATATAACGAACCAATAATAATATCAGGACGGTTCAATATTAAGTGCAAACTGAGTGTTAAAATTGAATGGAAATCAACATGGAAGAAAATGTGAGCGAAGCTCGATCCATCCGAAATCCACTAATTGTGAATGAATAAAGATACAAGCCCACGCGCTACTGCACCTGCGGGATCTCAGTTCCCCCCTGTGTCAGGATACCTTTCGCCTCTAAAATTATATATTTATCGTAAAGAGGGGCGTCGAACGGGTTGAGTTTCAACGCCACGCACAGGGTTATCCACTCGATGATATCATCATAAAGGGCAAGACACGTTCTGGAGAAGAGCGCTGTCTGGAGATCCAGGCCAAGAGATCAATTACCATCACTGAGGGTAACGAGAAATTTGCGGGCATAGTACAAAGACATGGTCACGGGTCACAACGCCGATCCAAATCGAATGTTTGCGACGGAAGATTCCTTAGCCACTGACCTATATAGAGAATGGGTAAATAACTGTACTGGTGCAGCAAGTTTTCACCGTTTATTCATCTAGAATTTCATAAAAAAGTGAATTAAGTTTATCCATTGAATGGGGGTTATTGATCTCTTCAGGTGTAAGCATTTCCAATCGCTCCAGTTCAGACTCAATAAATTCATTCAGAATCGGTATTGCCGGTGCTTTTGAAATCTCTTTACCGGCTTTCTTTTTCTTCAACAATTTATCTATTGCTTGCAGCAAAGGCTTGTCATCCAGTAAATCAAGAAGTCGGTAAAACTCTACCGGAGCTGCACACTGATACAATTCTAACCACCGTATTGCCAATAGAGGTCTTAACACATAGAAATATTTTTTCAGTCGAACCTCTTCCGATCTAAGGTATCCCCGATAATTGGTTTTCGCCATGCTGCGATAATGATAGATGCCCTTTTTTACCGAATATATCTGTGACAAAAGTTGTAATGATTTTTCCCGAAATGCCCCACTATCGATATAAGTAATGGGTGATTGAATCCACTCTACAAAGGCCGGATTGGATTTTGAGAAAAGTTTTAACGCTTTGCGAACATCCCAGCCATTCAAATCGATTTCATCGGTAATCTCGTATTCGATCACATCTCTTTTCTGTTCCAGATCGACAGCAACATACCAGTCTTTTGGGTGTGCATAGATAAACCTAACATCATAGTCGCTATCGACCGAGGCAAAACCCCAGGCTCGACTGCCTGATTCGATGGCCATCAAAATCCTGACCTGATGTTCTTCTTCTGCCGCTTGAAGACGATGCAATATTTCTTTCCTGATATTATCTGGAATCATTTTCCAATGTCACCTTGCTTATTTATACCAAGGTACTGCTCGATTCTGCTGGTACGAAGATCCTGTAAATTAGCTCCATCATATGAAGGCACTTTCTCCTGAATATAATCTGTCAGATAAATGACTTTCCTTGCTTTATCCCATTGGTCATAGGTCTCATCAATTTCCCAGTGCTCTTCCACCTTTTTCATGCCAAGTTGTTTCTCCTTATTTTCCGGGTGAAGTACATGTTCAACAAAATGACTAAATTGTGCTGCAGTGTCTTTTTCTGCAGGCCATTCAAGTGTGTAAGAAGGGGCCAATTTAAAAAAAACGTTCAGCAACTTCTCTCGATTGAGTGAAGCCAGATAATTAACGACTTCATCCACTGACCCACCCGAAGACTCTAACAACCTGTCCTGTAAAGTCTCAGCTTCCCACTCCTCAGGGTCATACTCAGAAGATTGATAGAAGGCTAGCAACTTATTATAAAAAGCTGAAACCAATTGTCTTTTTTCAACCCTGGCTTGTATGTTTGCATCAATGTCAGTATGCAGCTCTGTGATTTCAAATGACACACTCCCGTCATAATTGTTTTGTGCGGACAATTTTTTCCATGATCCTTCTTCATCAATATTAAATGAGCATTCCATCACTCCGGTCAGAATAGCCTCCAACCAATGAATCAGGTCGGGCAATGGGTCAAAGACATGTGAAAGGTCAATATGAACCGACTGCCCTCCACAAGAAACTTTCATCGTTATCCACCCAGCCTCACAATTCGAGTATTCGACTATAACAGCAGAAAGATCCGATTTCACAAGGTGCATATTTCTAGCTCTCCTTTAAGCTATTTCGGATGCGACGATTAATCTTTTCAATTTTTCGCCTAAATTGAAGGTCATCATCTGCTAATTCATTCAGCCTTAAACAATCTGTTTGTTTACCTGAACTAGAATAGTAGGTCACTGTTTGGGCAAAATGAAATCGTATGCCTTCGCTATCCATCGATACTTTGATTTTACCTTCACACCCGGGGTGACAATAGGAATCTTTATCCTGTGAGTTACCCCAGTTGATGATGTCAGCACAACCACAATGCAGACATTTGGCATTGGACGCTCTTGATAACAATAGGTCTTTTACATCTTTGAGGTCATTCAATTCAGAATCAATTTTCCGCTTACCAAACAGTAATTTCCAGAAATTCAAAACACTGATCGTCGTTTCCAGATGCTCTATTTTATGTTGAATGCTACTCACTGATAAGTCTTCGATGTGCTGAACCTCATTGCAGTTAAAACACCAACCTGTGGTACGGAATACTGGCAGCTGCAATCCGTTGTCCAGCCTGTAATATTGACGATCCGGTTTGACCGATTGTTGCTGCTTAAAATCACAGCGATCACAACTGTACATAATGGGCGGCATGGACATCACTCTACCCCTTAACGCAAAGAACCTGCTTTAACGTATGCACCACGCTCACCAGATCAGACTGATTCTGCATCACCGTATCAATATCTTTATAAGCTGATGGAATTTCATCGATTACCCCGGCATCCTTACGACAGACCACACCTTTGGTTTGTTCTTGTAAATCTTCCGGATTAAACCGTTTTTTTGCTTCAGTGCGTGACATTTTACGACCCGCACCGTGAGCGCAGGAGCAAAAACTATCCTTATTACCTTTACCCCGCACGATATAAGATTTTGCGCCCATGCTGCCGGGGATAATGCCGAGATCCCCCTGTCGTGCACGGATTGCACCTTTGCGAGTTACCCACACATTGGCTCCATAATGATATTCTTTCTCAACATAGTTATGATGGCAATTTATGGCCTTTTCTGTCTCCGTAAAAGAAGGCGCATGTATACGCAAGGCTGCGAGTACCCGTTCCAGCTTGGATTGTCGATTTTGCCAGGCATAATGCTGCGCCCAGTTCACAGCTTCCACATAATCATCGAAATAATCACTGCCTTCAGGAAGATAAGCCAGATTTTTATCTGGCAACTGTATCAACCAACGTTCCATGTCACGTTTGGCTTGCTGTATAAAGTAGCTGGCTATCACATTCCCTATACCCCTACTACCGCTGTGCAGCATGACCCATAGAAACGTTTAATCACCAAACTTTATTGATTAAATTAATATGAGTGAGTGAGCGAATACCCTTTCATACAAGGCGAAAATTACTCATAACAACTATTTTATAACACCAGAATAGAGAAGGTCATAAAAAGATCATAAAGTTGCCTCTATTTTCTCCTTTCACTCATATCTTAACTCGGGTAATCTCCCTTTATTTTTTGACATCTGGCTCCGGTTGCCGACCTTCTTCTTCAGCCAACTAATTTGACGGGTTCCGACCTTCAGTCTAGCTATTTCCTCAGAATACTTTGAATTGAATCTTCCCGTTCAGGCGCACCTCCCTCAGGAGCAATGTCGTAGCCATTGGCGTACTCACAGCCCCCTCTCCTTGTGGAACCAGACAATGCAGAGTTGTTCTAGTTGGTATTCAGTTATCAACAATCCAACTTATAATTTCTATAATCTGGCCTGAAACGTAAAATTCATTATTTCTGGGTACAACATTTTAAAAATTCATCAAAAGAACCATTAGCGCAGACTATAGCTTCGTTTATTATATGAAGAGATAGACTTATTTTGAAACGGCGCTGCGATCCGCCACCGCGATTCTCAATTTCTTCCATGACTCCCTCTTTAATCAGTTTAGGTAATTCGCTATCAAGAAAGGCTCTACCTCGCAGACCAAGTTTAATCAGCATGACACTTTCACTAATGTGAGTACTCCTCATAAAATATCGAACAATTTTTTCCATATCACAGAGCTCTTGGTCATGCTCATGTTCTACTATGTCCTGCACATCAGTTATTACCCCATCAGTGCTAATCGTAAACCCCAGTCGTGAAATACGGCCTTGTATATCTATAGGGTCCCAAGTTTCAATGCTTTTCTCTGGTAGTGCTAAAGCATCTACTATGCTTTCACCAAATTCCACGTTTGAAACTTTAGTGGAGTCGTATATCCTAAGCTGCGCGAAATTACAATCTTCAAACAAACAGTCTTCAAATTCAGTTAGCTCAAGACTAGTTGGTGCGAAATAGCAGTTTTCGAATCTAACTCCAGATAATTTTTTGTCTCGAAGTACGTTCACACCAAATGATAATTTTTTTATAGTTAAGTCATCCGCTTGCAATCCGTTTAGTAACATTATGATAATATTACCGCAATTCTCCTGAGTATAAGAAGACTGAACATCCATCCCACTAATATCTAGAAGAAGCTTCACGATACTTAACACTTCAACTTTTGTATCTCGCGTCAAAGAAAGGATCAGTGCATGTTGTGCTGGAGGGGGAAGCAGACCGCGACGAAAATTTCCAAATACTTCTGCTTTAGCTCGTTTATCCAAAGCAGCTATTTGCTGGGCGATACCCTCACCCAAAAAATAGAGACGAAATTCGTCGTGATCGAACTCAACTGCTATCTCCGCATTTGATGACGGCACCAACATGGCATGTCCTCGAATACGTCCACGTATTTGCTCCGATTCATAAGTATTCTTCCGATGATCTTCACTAAAGTAGTCTGCGACGAATTCGAGATTGTCTCTCTTTATATAGTCTACCTTTGATTCCCACATAGATAATGCTATCTGAGAAAGAATGTCACAGTGTTCTTTGACGCTAAGGATAGGCGCACCTACTTCTTTATCACCAGAACGATCAATCCATTTTTCATTTGCCTCACGCTCGATTAAACTACGTACAAACACCGAAAAGAAATCAGCACCAGACTTCTGGATTTTCTCTAAAAATTCATCAAGCGAAATACATGCTACAGCAACATCAATCAGTCTTTTTACAAGTACGGCTCTCGTTAAAAGTGCATGATTATCTCCTAGTCGCTCAGTTACTTTTTGATAGAGTTCATTTGAATTTTTGACACCACGATTTTCACAATAAGTAATAAATTGAGTTTCAGTCCAGCGCGCCAACTCAAGTTTGCCAAACCCAACAGAATAATTTCTTATTGAATCGAAAAGCTTTTCCTGAGTGCGCAAGTTCTCAAACTCAAAATATGCCTTTCTCGCAGCTACAACCATGGCTCCTTGAGATTCCAACGATCCAACTAGTATGCCCATAGCTGAAAGCGCTTCACCTGAACTACTTTCTACAAACATTTCCTCAAATCCGTCAAAAGCAGGGATTATTACCCCCATTTTTATTAGCGCAAGGAATGAGTTGTAGTAGAGAAATGGAAATCTATATCGATTCTGTAATGCACCTATTGTGATGTCATCAAACCGTAAAAAATGTCTTCCTCCAAGAGGAATAGGTACCAGCAACCAGTCTGACTTTTTATGGCTAAATAACTTCGCCTGCGCGCGTGCGAGTTCGTTTATAAGTGATGTTTTACCTTCTCCAGCATCGCTTGTAATATATAGCACCATCGTTTCTAACGGGCTTCGTTCATTTAGAGTTTTTAACGTTAGATGTAAGGCATCATCAGTAGTTATTTTTTTTTCTTCTGGCCCAATTTCAAGTGTTGGTAAAAGCGCTGCCGATGGCGTAACAAAGAACTCTGTCGGAGCTACACTATTTGAAAGCCGTGTTGCTAGCAAAGGCAATCTGGCCAGCCTATTGACTATCCATTTGCTTGCCGGCTCTTTTCCACTTCCTTCATCAACATACACATCTCCTGAGTCTGCGGAGATCTTTGCTTCAATCAGGTCGTCATTGACCTGAATAACAACCTCCGTCTTATCGAAAAGCATTTCTGTCCCAGGATCTGCAAACGTCTCAACGATTGCTCGAAAGTCTTTAATTTGCATATTTATAGGTCCATTTCAATGAATTGAGCACCACCATGAGGGAATGTAACTCTTTGATTATTTTGTTTTGGATGAAATCTAACAGCTTCTGTGCCACTTAGAATTATAGTGCGTAAAGGCGGAAGAAAGTCATCATCACTACTCACAAGGATAACCTTATGTACTTGCTCGCTTGCCGCATGAATCAGATCACATGTAAGCATAGTGTCAACGATCTTCTGTTCCTGCCTGTAAATAAGTTTTCCAACAGTTACTCCGCAACTAGCCTTAGGGCAGCTACCTTTATTTATAAGCTTTTTCATTAATGGGAGGACACAGTCTAAATCAGTGCATCCAACATTATTTGGCTCTTCAACACGAATATTCCCTAGCCTCTCTCTTCTACGAAGCGTATTAAATAGGTGATGCCCAGGCTCTTTCATTAGCGCAACCGCTAGCTCTGCATTTGTAGTTAGTTTAACATATTCACCATTATCAAAAGGTAGGCGAATAATCTTTGGGAAATCCTGCTGGATTTCGATGGTGACATCTTGTGCAAGCCGAGTTATTTGTGTGCCTTCGTACCATCCTCCATAAACACGGACATCACATTTTGCTCTAGTAATATCCTCATCCAAAGGAAGTTGAATCAATGCTTTTGTTACCACATCAAGAATTCCTGCTGCCTTTTGAGCAGGAAGAAGATTGTCATAGTCGATAAAGACGGAAAATACTATCGGTTGACTCATGCCGCCGCCTCTTCAGCTTCATCATCCAGGCAACAGTCGTTTTTCGAGGCTTTGAAGCTGGTAAGCAGTACTTCATAGCGTTCGGTGAAAGTGTCGGACACGTATTTAAGGAAAATTGGCCCCAGCTTCACGTGCTTGTACCCGGTGACATTGATATTGGAGTGTAAACTAACGTTGGCATTCCAAAGTTTTTTGTCTAGGTCGTTTAGGAATTGTTGTTCTTTTTGTATCACCGCTTAATCTCATATAAATAAATACTCAAATATCATGGCAGCGAATTGCATGCCAATAGAAGTGTTAGATCAGTAATTTGGTAGGTAAATAGTGGGAAAATGTAGGTATTGTCTTGCCCCTAAACTCCTTTAAATATTCTTATATCTTCCCAGCTTGCCCTGTAATGTACCGAGTTTCCCTTTATAATCAAGGAGTTTAATATTTTATCTATTGTAAATATTTATTTCAGATATTAATTTCCATACTCTTTCAGATCTTGATGGTGAGAAAATTTATAAATCCATAGCCGAAGCTTGGGATAAAGTTCACCAAGATCGTGAAATGACCTTTAAAAAGGCTTATATTGTGCCTGTTTCTGGCGAGTGAGCAGGGTCAAGGGTCAGACCTCTTTTACAATGCTCGTAATTGATCAACGACTATAAATGGCACTTTTCAGCAATTTGACATGATCAATGCATCAGCCGGTTTGTAGCAGTTTGCAATCTTCTGGCAAATGTTAGCTTTTATTAGTAATACGTTTCTGGCAAATAAAATTATAATGAATAGATTTTGATTCTATCCTCCATGACAAATCCAGAAATAGTCGACTAATTTGGAGGCAAATCCAGCTCTAGTGATTTTTAATCTGACTTTAATCTTTGAAATCTGATTTTGGCTGTGTACCTGCGTAAACCTTTATGTCGACAACTATTTTAGAAACCCTATTTTAAAATTCGAAAAGAAATATAATTAAGAGACAACAACTCGTTTTAAATTATTTCTTAACAGGTTGATAGCTGCGTTTTCTGGAAGCTCCCACTCTTCTATTAAATAATCTATCATTAAAAATGAATCAACGGGGCGCAGTTGCTTATTTCCAAGTATCGCAAATGGTCCATCTGTTTCTAATAAAACACTCTCTCTTGGGAGCCACCTTAATATCTGCTTACCCTTTTGAGATGTTGTCATAGCTGGTCCAACCGAAAACATACAACCCAGATCTATTGCTCGACTCATTTCCTTTTTCGTTCCTAAAAACCAGTGGAGGATAGGTAACCCAGCACCAGGATGATCTTCTAATTCATCAAGAACCATAGATACAGCTCCTCGACTATGAATAGACAAAACCTTTGATTTCGTTTTTTGGCACTTATTCAATATATGACGGAAAACTCGTAATTGAGCATTGAGAAATGACCTATAGTTCCGAGATCCATCTAAGCCAATTTCTCCAATATATTTTGTTTCTGATATAAGTGAGTCAAAAAGTTGAAGCTCATGCTCTCTTTGGTGAGCAAGTTGAGGGTGCAACCCTAAAGCAGTATTAAATCTAGGAGCTTCTTTAGTCAATGCATATGTTCCAGCCCAAGCTTTAGGTGTAGTCGTAACAGACAGCACATACAAATTATTTTCAACACACTGACGGATGACTTCTTCTGGATTAGGATATAAGTCAATATGGCAATGCATATCCATCATAGGATTTTTTCTTTCTTTAGAAACACACCAACCTCAGCCAACCCCCTAGAAAAAACACTAAACAATTCTTGCCTTTCATTTTCTTGATCAGGTAAGGGACCACTTTCACGAACCCACCGAGAATGATCATTTATTTTAGAAATTCTAATATTTGCAGCTGTCAATGCTAATAAATCATCTTTTGCATCTCCATCATTCAAGACATACCGGAGTATCTCAGAGTCATATTTCGCATCTAAAGAAAAACCTGAAGCAAGTACAGCCGCTCTTCGAATTATACAAGGGACACAACGACCACATTGAATACCTTTCCGATGCCAATTACTACAAGAAACCGTCAAAGGAATTACTTTCTCCAATCTTTTCTGATCTTTGCACTCTTTAAGCATTTCACCTTTGGTTTTCATCTGATAAGGATTAATAAAAACAACATTAAATCTAACATCATTTAATATATTTTGAATTTTTCTTAAGAAATTTGGATGTGTAGTTCTAGTGCTCAAAGAACCAATTCGACGCCTTGTTAATGGAGGATTCAATGAAATATAACCATTTTCAGGTATAAATATTTTATTAATATCATTACCATTTATTCTCTGAACTACTGAAAGCCCTAACATAGCCATGGCTAAGAAATTAAAACTTCGGCCTCTCATAGTGATATCAGTTTTATTATCTAAATAAGAAATAATATGCGGATCTGCATTACATGCGAATCTAGAATACCGGTGGATTTCAAGGGAGTTGTCGCCTAAAGTTTAAAATTATGCCACCTTGTTAAGCTTTTTCTCTGATTTATATTTTTCAGGATTTAGAAAGACTACTTTTACTCGATCCCATTTTCTGATGCCACAACTCCATCGCTCTGGGTGTAGTGATTTTGCCAACAGATAGACCTCTTTTCGTTTAGCCAGTATCTCTTCATCATCACCCTGATGGCGTTGATTCGGAGTGACGAAGTGGATAGCACTATGTAAATGCTCAAAGTTGTACCACTCCGCAAAACCCTGCACCCACAGACGAGCTGCTGCCAGGTCTTCAAAGGGCTTGTCTGGGTACTCAGGGCGGTATTTCAGCGTACGAAACAAGGACTCTGAAAACGGGTTATCATTGCTCACCGAAGGCCGACTGAATGACGGGATTATGCCCAGTTCCTGCAAGGTCGCCAGCATTGTGGCTCCTTTCATCGGACTGCCATTGTCTGAATGTAAGATCACCTGTTGTCGCTGTATAGCTTCACGCTGACAAATGTCTGTCATCAGGTCTGCAGCCAGTGCACTGGATTCCTCTTCGTAGACTTGCCAGCCAACTATTTTCCGGCTGTAAATATCCATCACCAGATAAAGATAGAAAAACACACCCTTGACCACGCTGGGCAGGTAGGTGATGTCCCAGCTGTAGATCTGGTTCGGGGCTGTAGCCGTTAAGGCTTTAGGTTTGTTCACTCGTTTTGCTGGCTTTGAACTCTCCCGGTGTTTTAGTTGCTTCTCTGCTTTCAATACCCTGTAAAAACTCGATTCTGAGGCGATGTAACGTCCTGTATCGGCAAGCTTAGGCACGATTTTGCTGGGTGGTAAATGCTCATAGGCAGGTTCATTTGCAATGGTAATGATCCGTTTACGCTCAAAAGAGGTGAGTTTATTCACTGGATGATGCACCGCTGTCTGTCGACTATCCTGCGCATTATCCGGGTAACTCCATCGCTGTAATGTTTTTGCACTGATACCAATCACTTCACAGGCCTGGGATTGTCGCGCTCCTGACTCTGTCGCCTGTTTAATTGAATCCATAATAGCTTCTCGGTCTTTACTCATTGTGAGTCGTCCTCGTCGCTTCCCCAGATCTCCTTGACTTTTTTTTGGAGCACTAATAACGCGGCGGTTTCAGCCAATGCTTTATCTTTACGTCGTAGCTCTTTTTTTAGAGTATTATTTTCAGCTCGTAGTGTTTTCATTTGTCCTGGTAATTTCGTTTTACCACTTACCGCAACCCCATTCAGAAAATCGACTTTCCACTGATGAATATGGTGGGGATAAAGCCCTTGCTGACGACAGTGCTGACTGATCTCTTCTTCGCTGAGTGTTGCACAGGTAATCACCATAGCCAGCTTTTCTTCCTGATTCCAGTCCTGGGGTCTTTTCTCTTTAGTCATTGATTCACTATTCATAAATTCAGAGTCTAAACCAGGTTCGAGTTCCTGGTTCCTGCTTTTTCTAATCCATGTTTCCAGCGTTGAATAACCGACTCCAAGTTCTTCAGCAAGGGACTTTACACTGCTTCCATCCTGCCGACTAAGTGCCTTTTCAACCGCTTGTATTTTAAATGATTGGGTGAATTTCGATCTCATTTTCTTTGCCTCTAAGTAAAAATTTAGAGGCGACAACTATCCTGACACAGGGGGAATACCCACCAGGTAATAAATATTTTGATATTTGATCCTGCTTAGAGGCATCACCTTTGTAAGCATGGCTTACTAGTAATGGTTTCTTTACTCCACCATTTATTAGATCAATAGCTCCGACTGCGCTATCTAACCCTCCAGAAAAAAGACAAACACTATCTAGGCCTTTCAAACTCATTCTTTTTTGTTTAGCCTTTCTACTCTTTTTAGGTAATGGAGAAACTAATCCACCAGGAACAAAAATTAATGTCCACATATCACCCGTTAAAAAACCTAATGCCTTTTCTAATTTAGAAGAAACAGTATTCCATTTATCCGGTGTATGTAGAGGCACCTCAAGAATCAACTCACGTGACCATGAATTTTTTGAGTCTTCTCTTTGACTAAATGTATCCGCAGCAGTTACAGCCATTGCTATTGTAAGAAAATCAAATGAATCATTTGATACTCGACTACCAAGATCTCTAATTTTTTCAATTATAGGTCTAGCAATACAGCTTGATGATAAAGAATTCCATTTGAATTTGTCGTATAACTGAACAGGATGACATGCATCACTGTAGACCGGTAATTTTTTTGGGTCGTGATGAAATACAAATCTGGTCATTTAATACTGCTCCCACTCTGTAATTGTTTGACTTATTGCAGAAATTTGAACTTGCGTCATCTGAACTTGGGTAATATTAGATACATCACCACCAGAAATTTTTTCCAATTTCCCATCAACTACCACCCTTATAAGCTCTCTTAGCTCATTCTCCATATTAATTTGCCTGAGAGCAGTTTCTGCGTGAAACCAGGCCTTTCCCATATCAAGTAACACTTGCTGAAAAACCAAATCTGTCAGATAAAAAGTAAAAACCTCCCCCATAAGATCAGGTGTAAACCCTACATCATCAATATATTCAGATTCCTGCAAAGCTTCGCTTAATGCAAAATTCATTGAAGTTCGAACAATATCTGCATCAGCTGAGTCAGGTGTTAAATGTGTTACAATCTTGTCTATAGCCTGATCTGTAGACAATCCAGATAAATCAGATAATTTTAGGCTTCCGAATTCTGTGTTAACAGGATTACCATTTAACAGTCCAAATAAACCTGCTCCTGCGGTGACTCCACTCGCTAGCCTTTTTGCCGCACCGCCCCCTTTACCAGTCGAATATCTTGCGTAATGACCTAGAGACCTCTTTAAATCATCCTGACTTCCTGTCTTGGCATAATCCCCGAAAGCTCTTCTAGCATTTTGAAATCTAGAGGATGATGGTTGAGCATGCTGAGGCTCTGGAATTTCTCCCTGTATTTCTGAGTTGCTAACTTCTACATCAGAACCTCCATCACCGCTTCCCGTGATAACTATTGAATCGCCTTCCTCTGCCCAGGGAGGAACAAGAGGGTTTTTGCCATTAGGCCCCTTGCTTGACATGGAAGTGCCCATTATTCAATTAACTCCTTTAATATTGGTGATAGCCACCGCTGCTTTGGAAGGCTTGACAAAAATTTACTTAAGTAGTTTCTACATTCTGCATCTTGTGCAGCTAACAAGAGAGCACCATCTAAACCGTGAGGCTTATTACTCCAATCTGAAATCGTTCTCAACGAGATAGTAATCTCCTCCATAACTGATAAATAATCCTCTTTAGGTGTATTAATGATGGCCTGTTTTGCTTTTGGGCTACTTCTAGTTTTAACGGCTTTAAGAAGTATTATAAGTTCTTTTGCAACAGGGGATATTGCTGTAGAAACGATGCCTAAAGGTATTGTCTCCCTACTTAAATATGCAGCTGCACGTAAATCAATATCTTTCAATAACGGAGGAAGCTTCACCCACTCAAAAATAAAACTTTCAATTGACTGCCATGTATCTGGAATTACTGCTTTTTCACTATCACTTTCCAAGTCTCTTAACGTTAATGAAAATCCGTCACCCTCATCTATTTGCCTGTATAGTTCAATAGTGGCATCCTTTCCGGCGCAGCGTTCAAAAATAACGAGTTTAGTAATTAATGCCTCATCAAGATTCATCTCCCTTCGGTCTGAAACACGCTTTCTCATTTTTATTACATTCAATAGGCGTTTAACAATTCTTGGATTCCCATTAATACGAGAAGATCCAGATAGCAACGGAGTAATTCGTTCAGCAACATTCAACGCTTCCTCCAGATTACTTGTAACTACAGGAGAAGAAATTGATATTTTCGACATCAAATCAGCAACTGAAATAGGCTTTTCTTTCCAGGCATTCCTTAGTGATTGAGTCAAAGAAGATTGAAGAATCTTTAGGTTTTCATCACCAATATCCAAATCAGTTGCTAAAAGCATAAACAAATAGGCTCTTACCTCTAAGGCACCAGGTTTTGGTACCTTAATAGGGACTTGTATTAGTTTATCCAGATAATCAGTTTGATGACGCTCATTAGCACCCTTATGATATTCTCGTACGGCTGAACGAATCATTTCCTCATCAGCTGCAATTACAAAAGCAGTATTTGGTAAAAACAAAAATAGTCGTATTGCTTCCAACGTATGAATAGAATTAAGTGGAGTACATCTATCCAAGTTATCAATATATACGACTAATGGACGTTTAATATCATTTAGTAACTGACTATATTCTTTCCTGAATGATGAAATTTCTTGGGGTGGAGACTTTATTTCTTTATCTCTTAATATCCCTTTAGTTTTACTGTGTATATTTTTAAGGTGCTCGATACCACCCTCAAGTAATTCTCCTTTATCGATTTCATCTGATGACACTGTATCTTCAGCAAAGCTAAAGAATTTACCAAAGGCTCCCCCAGTAGGAATTCCAAAAGCAGCCGCACCAATATCTGAAGCTAGCCCTAACGCTCTAATTTTATTAACACGCTTAGCAAGGGACTTAGCCTTCACAAATAGCCCTTCATTGCTTTCTACTTCTTTTACCAATGCCTCTGCTATGGTCTCTAATATTGAAGCTCTTGCATCGTCATAACCCTGATAAAGCCATGCATCAAAAACTATATGTATGTGATCTTTTGAATGTTTATTTAATTCAGTTTCTGTTAATTTTAATATAGTTGATTTACCCGCACCCCAATCACCAAAAACTCCGATAGAAATAGGGAGTAGTTCTGGTGTATTTATTATGTCAGCAACTGATTCTGCAACTTCTGAAAAATTCAGATAGTCTAAGTTTGATTCCAAGTCTGACCACATTATTAATCCCTCATCTAAAATATTTAACGTAACAACCTAAAACTACACGTCATTCAAATAAAAAGAAGCCATTCCATAAAGGCGTTCTTTTACACTTTTCCAATGAAGCATAACTTGCTTCATCACCAGAAAAATTTCAGACCATACTTGAGAATATAGTTCTTCGCCTGTTACATGTTTAATAACCGAATTATTCATAACATGAAGTTACTAACACATTACTGATAATGTGTTTTTTTCTTCGCTGGCCGGCTTCAACTATTTTCAACAAATCAAAAGCAATCCAAGAAAAATGTGCGACTTTGGCGAGATCAAAGAGTAACTGCATCATTTAATTCTGATGACAAAGATTCTGTAGCAAATGCTGTTTGTCTGACAGTAAGAAACTGCCCCCTATAATAATTTTTCAGTCAGTAAGTCAATTAAATTTTGTAATACTCTTTCGCTTTCTTGCTCTCACTATTCATGTCATTTTTCCATATGTCAAAGACGTGCAATCATACTTTTCGAACAGAAATTATCTAAACTTTTGAGTGGATGATTTCGCAGGATCAGGTATTCTCTATTAATTAAATTGTTGAGCCCATTTTGAATTATATTTCCTTCTTCTGATGAATCTTCAAGATATTCTCCTCTTGAAGAAAGATTGAATTCATTCACCATAATTAACTGATCGCTAAGTTGATCGACTGCTATATGCTCTAGTGGGTTGCCACTCTTTATTATTTCTTTCAAGATGCTTAAATCTAAGCTCATGCTTCCCTCCTGGTTTATTGGTTATGAATTTTTCTCAAGAACCAGTGAAATACTCACTCAATTTTAATCTGTGAATGAACCAGTAGGTAAAGTATTCTATTTTTTTGAAAAAATCAGAAATTATTTTTACAACTACGATATTGAGTGAAAATTTAAGAGAAGGATAGACGCTAGCTTTTTTTTGTATAGCAAGATCTTCGAGTTCTTTTTTAATTTTATTTAGCAGGCTTTTAGATGACTTTGATTTATCCATTCCTGAGTATGTAATCACTAGCAAGGTTAATGGATGTAGACCCATTTCTCGCGATATTTCATCTATTTTTTCCAAAGTAGGGCTTTTCAAGCCTCTTTCCATTGAGCTTATGTAGTCTTCTTCATCAAAGCACAATTCGATAAAATGGTTACCACTACCCAGCGTGTCCATTTGATTGATCCATTTTGACTTCTTGCCAAACCGTTTGAGTAACTCGGGGTGACGCTCCGTGAGTGAACCGAGTGGCGCAATAAAAGGCTGCACGGTTATTTTGTCAACCTGATCATCCCGATGCTGCGCCTTGCCAACTGGAATATCTCGACTGATTTGATCGAACAGTTTTTTCAATAGTGCCTCATTCAGGTCTTCTACTTTCAGGCTCAACCTGCTTGCTATCATTCCGCAGCCAAGATCAACACCAACTGCAGCAGGTATGATGGCCCGATGGGTTGCGATGACTGAGCCAATGGTTGCCCCCATGCCCAGATGCACATCCGGCATTGCCGCCACATGGTGGTGAATAAACGGCAATGAAGCCACGTTCAACAATTGTTCTCGTGTAGCGTTTTCTATTTCATCCGTCCATATTTTTACCGGATGTGTCTTTTGTTGTATGATTTCTTTTATCGGCATTTATGACTCTCCCATATTAAAAGTTCCTGCCTACGGGTCTTTTATACGCTAATTTAGCAGATATAAATGGTCGTTTAATAATTCCCCTATTTTTATGGAACAATCATGTGGCCGTTTTTCAAGACTAAAAAGAAATCGAACAAAGACTACTCCCGTTTTGGCTTGATATCCGACACAGATTTTACGGATACCGAACCACTTGATGACCCACCTCGTCGGCCATTACTGCTACAGCAACTGGTCGAAGATATGGGAGATATGGCAGACCTGTGCGAAAACGATGTTGCACTAAAGTTCTGGTTACCAGAACCCGTCGACGAGGCTACCAAAGAATTGAAAGACCTGTTCGACATTACACTGAGTCGCATGTTGCGCCAATTCCTAATCACGCATTGTTATGGTATCTATGCCTATGAATGGCTAAAAGATAAATACCCGGACAAATTTATCGAGGGCTTCGGATCAGCAAGATTTAGTAGGAGACCTTCAAAAGAGCCGGTTAAAATCCGTGTTACCACCTACTGGGTACCTGAACTCGGTAAGAACATCAGAGCCATCAAGCTCTGGATACCTTCGCGTTTAAAAGAAGACCTAACCATTCTTGCTCAACATGCAGGACTCAGCACATCAAACTATGTGCGTGAAATCGTCATCTCTCGTACCCTGGGGCATGGCACTCTGCCAATGCGACCGGAAATGATGCAATACAAGTCAACTTCGCAAGCTGAAGACTGGAATGAAGACAGAGAAGTCCCCTGGCGTGAAATTTCCGAAGAATTATATGATGGCAATGATGCCATTAAAGTAGTAACAACTGATTCCTCTGAATAGATACCTTTTTTGACTTGACCGGATTGCACCTGTGCTTTTCTTGATTTTTTATCCATCGTCCAAAAACATCATTGTAAATTGTCTCTACATCAATACTTAAATCCTCAATATTTTTATCGACCCTGGCATTAGCAAAGCCTCTTATATCAAAAAACTGCCAATGTTTTCCGCTAAGTTCAAGCCCGATCACGGCAACAGGTCTTTCAGCATAACGGCTTTTTACAGTCAAAAACCTAATTTCTCCTTTAATACACTGATCTTTAAAACTTTCCAGGCAATTGCGCATCTGTCTTGAAACCTTATACAAATCATACTGATTACCGACCTCAGCAACTTTCAGGCCGCCTAAGATGACAGTACCTAAATAAGTTGGCCAGGATACAGCCTGAGTTAACAGCTTTTTCTTTCGTAAACGATGCCACCTGGATGCCTTATCGACAAGCCATTTCCACCCCTGTTTTTTCTGATTTTTATCCAGTTTAATCTTGTTATCCATCACCCAGTAGGCAACTTGTAATAATTTATCCACTTCGTTAATAGTGATCGACTCCATTTTACCAAAATAGTGAAAAGCAACCGTAAAGATAGCAGCATCATATTCCCCCCCAACAAACAAAATTTCCAGATTTTTGCTTATGTCATATCCCTGCATATAGAACAAAGCGATAAGTAACTGCCTAGCAATCGGCGGTGGAAAGTTGTGATGCTGCAAAAACTGAAGATATTTCATGGCTGTGTGGAAAAACCGAAAACTTTGGTACTGGTATTGCCAGAAAAATAACATCATATAGTCACCATAATGGCATAAGTACTTCCAGCTTTGCTGACTACCGGTTGCCGCCACTATCATAGATTTGAAATCACTGAAATCAAATTCGGCACTGGATTTGGGTGCAACTTTTCCTGCATTTTCAGCGACCAGACCTAGCTCTTCTTTCATCTCATTAAATCTTGTAAGATTGGCAAAATGAAACAGGCGGATCAGCTTATTTTCTTCAATATTTAATTGGCGATAAACCGTGAGATTCCTCCAGATGAGAGTTAACTCTTCCGAGTCAACATCAGATTTAATGTGTATCCGTTCCGCTATATCCAGAATTGGTTTAGGAATAGCAAGCGCTGCTGGAACCAACTTCGTTTTGAGTATCTCAAATCGATAATCAGTACGTACCTTCTTTGCTATGCCAATGCTGAAGTTTCTGTAAAGCCTTTGCTCCGACTTTAAATTTTGCCACACATCATCTGGAATAATTTGTACAAGAACCGTATGAATCCACTCATCTGTGGTAAAAAAAGGACTCAGTGACACTAGTGCATTTTGTCGTGCTCCTTGCCCATCCGTATTTGACAGAAAGCAGGAAAAAGACTGATTCATTGAATCTTTTAAATAATGGATGCATCCAAAAACGGAAACGCTGGTTAAGCCGTTTGAATATTCAACTTGAATAGGATTTGACAAGTGATCATCAAACCATATAAAGATCGACCTGATCATCTGGTGAAGGTCTAACTGATTTAAACTATCCTGATTGATCTCACTACATTGCTTTATCAACCCAATATAGTTTTCACACAGGGAAAGGTATTTTCTCATCTTTGGCTGAAGTAAATTTAATTACCTACAGCATAAAGTTAAAAACTGGTTTATTTATTTTTCCCCTACTTTTTTTCAATTGTATTTATCTTTTCAGCTTGAATGACCTGCTAGTAATAAATACTGTCACTATCTTAGCGGTGAATATCAAACAGAAAAACGTACCACTTCATCCAGTAATGGCATTTTTTTAATCTGATACTCACGTGAGACAGCTTTATCATTTGGGCTTTTTTCAATGCTGGCCAGACCCATAAAATGTAGAAATCTATCCAATGTTCTTATGCTGTAGCATGCTCGAACCTGATCTTCGGCACTTCTGTAAGATGTGGGAGTAACTTCCTCTGTAACCATCGGAAATGCCTGTAAATAATAATCCTCATAAATCAGAAATGGCTTCCAGTCACTACCATGCAGGTTGAGCAAATACAGGGAAAACAGAAAGGAGTGCTGGATGAAGGGAATTTCATCATATCCATCCCGGTACCCCCAGTTAAATTTCCGGCAATAGGTTTTAAATATCAGCGGATAAATCCCTGCAAAACCCGCTTTGACAGCTATCTTCTGGTATTTTTTGGTTAAAAAGAATCGTCCTTTTGTTTTTCTGAGTAATCCCGAAATTTCCATGATTACCCGGGCCGTATGTAAATCTTCAAAATCGTCTTCCCTGTTGATGTTCATACGATGGAGAAAATCAGTTTCAGGTAAATGTTTTCGGTAATCAATAACCACTTCTTTACAGAGCTTTTGCGGCAGATTGCCCTTGGCCGTTGCTTTCAGGCCTTTTTCATCAATAGCATCGGCTATCCATTGAATTAATGTCATTATGGGCGCTTCAGGTTCGCTGGTGGATAGGGTTTCTGGAAAACTAAAGAATTCAGGTGATCCAAATGGAAAGTGCAACATTTGATGAACCTGTTCAGATGATAGTCCCTGGAAATCATCCTGAGGCTGTTGGTTTCTCTGTTGCATGAACTGATTAGCCATTGCCTGCGCTTCTTCAAGCGAGTTAATTTCCTGACCAGCCAATAAATCTTTCAAGTCCTCATTAGCGACAGAGGCTGGTGACAGGCAGCAATGTTTGTATTTTTTACCACTTCCACAGGGACAGGGATCATTTCGTCCAGTTTTCATTTTGAGTATTGATTAGTTGTCTGAATTTAATCTGGATATATTACAATACTGCTTAAATAAACTCTGCTATTCAATATGATGATTAATGAACATAAGTGTAACTCCCTTCCAAATTCTGGCGTTTATCTACACTTCGATGATGAAGTGCCTGCATGGACTTTGAATATTCAGAAAGAAGCAACAGAGTCTGACCTCGAAGAAAATCATCACCTGGAAAATATCGGCGATATCATTTGGCTGACCAGCCTTAATATTCTATTTTGCCCCTATTGTGGCGAGCAGCTACCCGGATTGGTGTCTATTGATAAGTCGAATTATGGTTATTTTCAGCACAATAATTTCAGCCGGTGGTAGTAGAAAGTAAGAGATCTAAAACTCTTAACTGCCGGGGTATCTTTGAAAAATCTGGGTATGGTA
>JABHSO010000205.1 GCA_018669845.1 Gammaproteobacteria bacterium
ACCACTTCTAAATCATTTATTTGATGATTAAATATAATTGTTGTCTGCAATCCTGCCTGACTCTTTGAAACAGAAACTTCACCGGATAGATGTTTATGAATTGCATCAACTAGTAATTGTTGTTTTATCGAATATAACTGACGTGTTTTCCTTATATGCTGACTATAGTGTCCATCTTGAATAAATTCAGCTAAAGCCTGTTGTACCGATAAAGTCACACCCTGCCCCGTATCAGCAAATATAGCTTCTAATACAGTTTTAAGGCTATCGGGCACCACCATATAGGCTACTCGTAATGATGGAGAAACCGACTTTGAGAAAGTTCCCAGATATATAACCTGCTGGAACTGATCAAGACCCTGCA
The DNA here is from genome assembly GCA_018669845.1 of Gammaproteobacteria bacterium. GTDB lineage: Bacteria > Pseudomonadota > Gammaproteobacteria > JACNJF01. Next base: position 365 of record JABHSO010000205.1, read on the forward strand.
AACTGGGTAAAGGTTTACCCCGATAACGAAACTCGCTGTCATAATCATCTTCCAAAATCCAGCTTTGGTTTTTATGGGCATAATCAAGAAGACTCATACGTCTTGAATAACTCATGGTAACCCCAGTAGGATATTGATGGGATGGTGTTGTATAAATCACTTTCGGAGAATGCTCTCCTGTTGGAATTTTCAAGCCTTCTGAATCAACAGAAATACCTACGATAGATGCTGCGCAATTAGACATTGCCAATCGAATACCGTTGTAACCAGGGTCTTCCATCCAACAGCAATCTCCAGCTTGTAATAAAACCCGGCATAGCAAGTCTACTGCAGCTTGAGTACTATTTAAGATCAGCACATTTTCAGCACCTGTATTTACACCTCTAGACAGACCAAGATAACTCGCAACAGCAGTTTTTAAAGAATATATACCTGTTGGGTGATCATAACCAGCTTCAAGACTTAAAGGTTTTTTTGCATATTTTGAGAGTATCCTGCCCCAGGGACCATGCGGAAAACTAACGATTGACGGTAGACTGACTGCTAGTAATGAATCTTTGTAATTCGCATAATTCCTGGCCTTACTGCTTTTTAAATAAGCTTGCCCAAACGTAGATAGTCGTTCAACAGATAACTCGTTATCTTCTTGTTCAGGCTTTATATGTTCCAAATGAGCGGGTTTTAAAGCTTTTGCTACAGTAGTTCCAGATCCGCGTTGACTGGTTAAATAACCTTCTGCAATTAATTGATCATAGGTTGTTGTTACCGTACTTCTTGAAATACACAACTCTTTCGAAAGCAATCTGCTGGAAGGTAATTGAGCTTTAGCGGGAAACTCCCCTGTAACAATTGCCTGCTGGATAAAATCATACAATTGTCTGTAAATTGGGGTTGCTTTTTCTTGATCAAAAAATATTGCTTCGACTGGTATTAAAGTGGGCATAACTCAAAGTGGTATGATTAATTTATTAATAATTGGCTATTTAAAGCAGTCCATATAAAGTTATCATAAAAGCTCTTCACACAAAAGAACTGTTAATTAATTACGATGTCATTACTCCAAACCGTACAAAAACCCAGTGTTTGCCCACTTGATTGTGCCGATACCTGTAGCCTAACAGCCTATGTCGAATCAGGTAAACTGGTAAAGGTGCGTGGCTCAAAAGATAACCCTTTAACTCAAGGTGTTATCTGTGAAAAGGTAACAAAATATTATCCAGATTTTGTGCATGGTGAGAGAAGGTTAACACAGCCACTACAACGTACCGGCCCACGTGGCACTGGTAATTATAAATCCATAAGCTGGAAACATGCTATCGAGCTTTGCTATCAGGGAATTCAAAAAACCATCGATAAGTACGGCACTGAATCTGTATTGCCATATAACTATGCAGGACCGCATGGTCAACTGGCCGGCGGCTCAATGGATCGGCGCTTTTTTTATAAGCTTGGTGCAACACAAGTAAACCGTTCTCCTCTATGTGCAGGAGTCAGGGCCTTAGCCTATTCATCAATGTTTGGGGATTGTGTTGCTATGCCTATGGAGCAGGCTGAGTTTTCTGATTTAATTATTATATGGGGTAACAATACATCCAGCACCACGCTGCATTTAATGAAAATAATCAATACCGCTCGAAAAAAAGGGGCTAAAGTTATAGTCATTGACCCGCAACGCATAAAAGTTTCTAAAATTGCTGATCTTTATTTACAAATTACTCCTGGAAGTGATGCATTTTTTGCATTGGCAATGGCTGCAGAGTTTGATCAACATGGCATGGTTGAACGAGATAAAATACAACATAAAGTTAATGGCCTAGAGGACTATTTACAGCAGGCTAAAAACAACAAAGCAGAAAAAATAAAAGAAACCTGTGGAGTAAGTCAAAGTCAGATAAAAGAATTTATCAAATTATTTCAACAGGCTAAAAAGGTTTCAATGATGACTGGAGTTGGTCTGGAGCGAAGTCTAAACGGAGGTTCGGCCACTCGAGCTGCAATGGCTTTAGCGATACTAACCGGTAACTTTGGAAGTCCAGGTCAAGGAGTCATGGGCTTTTACGGTACGGCATTCAATAAAACTCCTGACAAGTTACAGCGCCCTGATTTACTCGAAAAACAAACCAGAACGCTTAGCATTCTGGATATACCCGACCACTTACTTAACCCTGAAAATACAACACCTATAAAAACCGTATTTATCTACAACCACAACCCGATCGTAATGAACCCAGATCAAAATAAAATACAAGAAGCATTAAGTCAGCAAGATCTATTCATTATTGGTTGTGATATCACCATGACAGATAGCATGAAATATGCGGATATTATTCTTCCTGCTGCCAGTCATTTTGAACACAAAGACGTGTTCGCTGCTTATGGCCATACCTACCTCCAGCGTGCCGATGCAGTAATAGATCCTGTCGGAGAAGCCTTACCCAACACAGAAATTTTCAGACGATTGAGTTTACGGTTTGGGTTTACCGAGAAAGCATTTACAGATTCAGATGATGATTTAATGGAACAGGCCTTCAACCTTGAATCCAACCATTCTATACCAGAATCAATTGCCGATATAAATCCTGGTAACGCAGTGCCTGTGCGACCAGTTGATCAAATTTGGCTATCTGATGTAGATTTTTCATCTGATTATAAAATTAACTTTTATAGTGAAAAGCTGGAGTCTGAGTACGGTTTAGGTTTACCCAGATTTCAACAAACTAAACAGAAAGCCCCCTTCAGGTTACTCACACCAGCATCATCAAAACGTTCCAATGGGACATTTGGGGGACATAGTGATTCTTGCTCGGTACCTGAGGTAGACATCAATACCGAAGATGCTCTAAAGCTGGGTATTAAAACAGGACAAAACATAAAGTTAAAAAATAATAAGGGTGAAGTTGTTTTAAAAGCATTAGTTGGTAATGTTGTTGCCCCGGGTGTTTTATGCAGTTTGAAAGGTGCCTGGAGAGAGTCCAGCCCAACTGGTCAAACTGTTAATGCATTAATCGATAGTTGCAGTAAAACCGACATCGGTGAAGGAGCTGCTTTTTATGATACTTTCGTGGATATTGAGATAGTTTAAAGGCTTCAACTCTCGTCAATACAACCGTTATGTTACTCTTGTGTTTGATTTAATTGATTAAAGTAACTTATAGGTAGTATTTTAGATGAAATTCTTTTTGACGGTTTACCTGGTCATATCGGCAATATCTACAGTGACATTTGCGGGTACTCCCGGTGAAGTCGAAGTTGGTAGTTATTTACGAGAAGCCAGACTAGATGGACTTAATGGTAAAAACAGTTCATTTATTGAATACCAGGGAAAGCCGCTATTAATCAACATCTGGGCAAGTTGGTGCGGCCCCTGTCGTGCTGAAATGGGTTCACTTGAAAGGCTAGCAAGTCAGTTTAACGGAAAAGCATTTAATATCATTGGTATATCAACCGATGATTACAGAAAAAGAGCCGAAACTTTCATCAAAAAAACAGGCATTAGCTTTGAAAATTATCTCGACAGTAAACTGTTTCTGGAAAATATGCTTGGTGCTAACAGGATTCCTCTTACTCTTCTAGTGGATGGAAAAGGTCGTGTTTTAAGAAAAGTTCGTGGAGCTTATGAATGGGATAACCCGGAAATCATCGAGGCCATTGGTGAAATATTTAAGATCGAATTGAATACCGATAAGTAACTATCGAGTGGTGCAAATGGCGTACCGTACAGACCTGTAGGATGCACCATTTGCACCACTTATTATCGAGGTAAATCGCTAGAACCCATCAGATATTCATCAACAGCACGAGCACATTGACGACCTTCTCTAATTGCCCAAACGACAAGAGACTGACCACGGCGCATATCACCAGCAGCAAAAATACCATCTATGGAAGTTTTATAAGCGGAAGTTCCTTCAGTTTCACCTTTGATATTACCCATACCATCAAGTTCTACTTTAAGCTCTTCCAGCATACCTTCATGCACAGGATGAACAAAACCCATTGCCAATGTAACCAGATCGGCTTTCAGTTCAAACTCAGAACCTTCAACTTCAGACATTTTCCAGTTACCTTCTTCATCTTTATTCCATTCAACTTTGATGCATTTGACGGTTTTAACATTGCCTTCATCATCACTGACAAACTCTTTTGTCGCCACACACCACATGCGTTCACAACCTTCTTCCTGAGAGCTTGAAGTACGCATTTTGTTGGGCCAGTCCGGCCAGGTGAGGCCTTTATTTTCTTTCTCAGGGGGACGAGGAAGAATTTCCAGTTGAGTGACAGAAGTAGCACCATGACGAGTCGATGTACCAATACAGTCAGATCCTGTGTCACCACCTCCTATCACAACTACATGTTTGCCAGTAGCCGATATAAATTCACTGTCGTGGAAAGTATCTCCCTGAACACGACGACTGTTATTTCGCAGAAAGTCCATCGCAAAATGCACGCCGTTAAACTCACGACCCGGAATAGGCAAATCACGTGGATGCTCGGAACCACCTGTTAACACCACGGCATTGAATTCATCCACCAGCTTACGCGCAGGAATATCTACACCAATATGAGTATTTGCATGAAAAATAACGCCTTCAGTACGCATCTGCGCCATACGACGATCGATGATACGTTTGTTCAATTTAAAGTCGGGAATTCCGTAACGCAATAAACCACCGATTCTATTCTGTTTCTCAAAAACCTGTACAGAATGACCCGCACGAGCAAGTTGTTGAGCACAGGCCAGGCCAGCAGGTCCAGAACCGACTACAGCCACTCGCTTACCACTTTTATGAGCAGCAATTTGAGGCTCTATCCAGCCATTTTCCCAGGCTTTTTCGACAATATTGCGTTCAACCGTTTTAATTGTTACCGGTGTATCATCAATATTTAGCGTACAGGAAGTCTCACAAGGTGCCGGACAAACTCGACCGGTAAATTCTGGAAAATTATTAGTAGAATGTAAAACAGCAATAGCTGCTTGCCAGTCTTCTTTATAAACCATGTCATTCCAGTCTGGAATCAGGTTATTAACAGGGCAACCACTATGACAATAGGGTATGCCACAGTCCATGCAACGCGCAGCCTGTTGCGTCAATTCACTGTCATTCAATGAAACAACAAATTCATTGTAATGAGTTATTCGGTCAGCAACCGGTGTGTAGCTGATGTCCTGACGCGTGTATTCAATAAATCCTGTTGGTTTACCCATTATCTGGCCCCCTTACTATTTTCACTACTTTGAGACTGTTGAATCTGCATTTCCTCCAGGGCCCTGCGATAATCAACTGGCATGACTTTAACAAAGTTCGGTAACTCTTCATTCCAGTTATCAAGAATTCTTCTTGCCACATCACTGTTGGTGTAATGCAGGTGATTTTCCAGTAACTGACGCAGACGAATAGCATCGAAACGAGTCATATCATGGCTCACATCCACTCGACCGTGACCTTCTAAATCACCACCCTGATGGTCTAGAGCTTCGAGAGCATCATCTTCTTCTTTAATCGGCTCAAGTTCTACCTGAGCAAGGTTACAACGCTGTTCAAATGTTCCATCTTGATCCAGAACATACGCTATACCACCGGACATTCCAGCCGCAAAATTACGGCCGGTAGAACCGATACAAACAACAACACCACCTGTCATGTATTCACAACCGTGGTCACCCAGACCTTCGACAACTGCCGTGGCTCCAGAGTTACGAACACCAAATCGCTCACCAGCCACACCTCGGAAGTAACATTCACCTTTGATAGCACCGTAAAGCACGGTATTACCAACGATAATATTTTCTTCGGCTTTAGCGATACCGGACTGTTTAGGTGGGTAGATAACCAGACGTCCACCAGACAGACCTTTACCTACGTAGTCATTACCTTCACCTTCAAGCTCCAGCGTGAGGCCTTTAGCAGCCCAGGCCCCAAAAGACTGGCCAGCTGTTCCATTGGCTTTAACATAAATGGTGTCATCAGGAAGACCTTTAAAACCATAGTTTTCTGCAACCCGTCCAGACAGCATGGTGCCGAAAGTACGGTTGTAGTTATGGATATCAATATCGATTTTTACGGCTTCACCTTTTTCAAGAGCAGGTGCTGCCTGTTTAATCAATTCATGATCAATCGCCTTATCCAGTCCGTGATCCTGAGTTTCTGTATTATAAATAGACACAGACTCATCAACATCAGGTTTCGTCAGAATACGAGTATAATCAAGCCCCTGAGCCTTCCAGTGATCTATCGCCTTACGCATATCCAGACGCTGCACTTGCCCAATCATATCGTTAAAATTTCTGTAGCCCAATTTAGCCATTAACAGACGAACTTCTTCAGCAACAAAGAAGAAATAATTGATAACATGTTCAGGTTTGCCGGTAAATCGTTTACGCAGCTCGGGGTCCTGAGTCGCAACTCCTACCGGACATGTGTTTAAATGACATTTACGCATCATCACACAGCCCTCAACAATCAATGGTGCAGTTGCAAAACCAAATTCATCAGCACCTAAAAGAGCACCAACCACAACATCACGACCAGTACGAATACCACCGTCTACCTGAACAGAGATACGTCCACGCAGTTGATTAAGCACCAGTGTCTGGTGAGTTTCAGATAAACCAATTTCCCATGGAGAGCCGGCATGTTTGATAGAAGTTAACGGGCTTGCACCTGTTCCCCCGTCATAACCGGAAATAGTAACGTGATCGGCATGTGCTTTTGAAACACCGGCAGCAACCGTTCCCACACCAACTTCGGAAACCAGTTTTACCGAAATGCGGGCTTTCGGATTTACGTTCTTCAGATCGTGAATCAGCTGGGCCAAATCTTCAATCGAGTAAATATCATGATGAGGTGGTGGTGAAATCAAACCAACGCCCTGAGTTGAATGACGAACTCGTGCTATCTGGGCATTCACCTTATGTCCAGGTAACTGACCACCCTCACCCGGCTTGGCACCCTGTGCCATCTTAATCTGGATATCATCAGCATTCACCAGATATTCATTGGTCACACCAAAACGACCTGAGGCTACCTGTTTAATGGCTGAGCGCTCTGGATTAGGAGAACCATCAGGCAGAGGGTTAAAACGAGAGTCTTCTTCTCCACCCTCACCGGTATTAGACTTACCGCCGAGCCTGTTCATCGCAACCGCCAGTGTTGAATGAGCTTCGTAAGAGATACTGCCAAACGACATAGCACCTGTCACAAATCGTTTTACTATTTCTTTGGCCGATTCAACTTCCTCAAGCGGAATTTCTTCTTCAGCCAGATTCAAGTCAAACAACCCACGAAAAGTCAGCAAACGCTCTTGCTGTTCGTTCATTTCTTTGGCATAAACTTCGTAGGTATTCCAGTCATTAGAACGACTGGCCTGTTGTAATTTGGAGATGCTTTCAGGCGTCCAGGCATGATCTTCACCACGCAGACGATAAGCATAATCTCCACCCACATCCAGGTGGTTTTTATAGATAGGGTTATCACCAAAAGCATCGCTATGCCAGCGGATAACTTCATGCGCTATCTGCTGAAGACTGACACCTTCAACCGTAGTCGCAGTTCCGGTGAAATATTGATCGATAAAAGTACTGGAAAGACCAATGGCATCAAATATTTGAGCACCACAGTAGGACTGGTAAGTGGAAATACCCATTTTGGACATAACTTTTTTCAAGCCTTTACCGATTGCCTTGATATAACGCTTCTGCGCTTCATCAAAACTCAGGCTTTCTGGTAGTTTAGATAACATCGACTGGATAGTATCGAAAGCCATATAAGGATTAACGGCTTCTGCACCATAACCAGCCAGAGTCGCAAAATGATGAACTTCCAATGCAGCACCGGTTTCTACTACAAGACCGGAGCTAGTACGCAAACCTTTACGTATCAGGTGCTGGTGAACCGCAGATGTTGCCAGTAATGCAGGAATAGGTACATTATCCGCATCGACCTTACGATCTGAAATAATCAGAATATTGTATCCTTCACGAACAGCAACTTCAGCGCGATCACACAATCTTTCTAGAGCCGGTTTCATACCTGATGAACGTTGCTCTGCTGGAAAACAGATATCCAGGGTACGTGTCTTAAAAGCACCACCGGTATTATCTTCAATATTACGAATTCGTTCCAGATCAGTATTGGTCAATACAGGCTGTTGCACACCTAAACGTTTATTATTGCCACCATGACTTAAATCTAAAAGATTTGGACGCGGGCCAATTAAAGAAACCAGAGACATCACTATCTCTTCTCGAATTGGATCGATAGGAGGGTTAGTGACCTGAGCAAAATTTTGTTTAAAGTAAGTTGACAGATGTTTGGATCGACGTGACAGCACAGAAGGAGGAGTATCTGTACCCATTGAACCTGAACCTTCCTGCCCGGTCAGAACCATAGGCGTTAGCAGGAACTTGATATCTTCAGATGTATATCCAAAAGCCTGTTGACCATCACGAAGAGTAGAAGCATCCGGTGACATTGAAGCAACCGCTTCCGGTAGAACCTGCAAATCAATCTGTGTTTCATTCAACCACTGTTGATAAGGGTGTGCTGAAGCCAGATCTTCTTTTAATTCAGCATCATCAATAATACGCCCCTGTTCAGTATCAATCAGAAACATCTTGCCAGGTTGTAATCGCCATTTTTTGATAATTTTTTCTTCAGGTATATCCAGTACACCCATTTCTGATGCCATAACAACCAAGTCATCATCTGTGATGATATAACGAGCAGGACGCAGACCATTTCTATCCAGCGTTGCGCCTATTTGGCGACCATCGGTGAAAACAACAGCAGCGGGTCCATCCCAGGGTTCCATCAGAGCAGCGTTGTATTCGTAAAAAGCACGACGTTTTTCGTCCATCAGAGGGTTACCGGACCAGGCTTCAGGAATCAGTATCATCATCGCATGAGCCAGTGAATAACCACCCTGCACCAACAATTCCAGTGCGTTATCAAAACAGGCAGTATCAGACTGACCTTCAGGGATCAGTGGCCAGACTTTTTCCAGATCCTGACCTAAAATTTCGGATGCCATCGACTCTTTACGAGCTGCCATCCAGTTAACGTTACCGCGCATGGTGTTTATTTCACCATTGTGCGCAATCATACGAAATGGTTGGGCCAGATCCCAGGTGGGGAATGTATTAGTAGAAAAACGTTGATGCACCAGCGCTAAAGCTGAAACCATACGCTCATCATTGAGATCAGGATAAAACTCACCTACTTGACCAGACAGCAACATACCTTTATAGGCGACAGTCAACGAAGACATGGAAGTAAAATAAAATGCCTCTTTACCTTCTAGCTCTGACTGGCGTATTTCATTTTCAATTTGTTTGCGAATAACAAACAACTTGCGTTCAAAAGCTATCTGATCTGTACATTCTCCACTACAACCAATAAATACCTGACGGATAAATGGTTCACTAGGTAATACACTATATCCAAGACCAGAATTCTCAACAGGTACATCTCTCCAACCAAGAATGCTCTGGCCTTCTCCTTCAATAAAACTTATAACCGAAGCTTCTGCTTCAGCACGTGCCTCTTCATCTTGAGGCAGAAACAGCATACCAATAGCATATAAACCAACTTCTGGGAGATCAAAGTCGACCACTGCCCTAAAGAATTCATCAGGAATTTGCAGCAAAATACCAGCACCATCACCCGCTAGAGGGTCAGCACCGACAGCTCCACGGTGAGTCAGGCGATCAAGAATATCTAGACCCTGCTTAACGATACTATGGCTTTTTTGCCCTTTAATATTGGCCACAAATCCAACGCCACAGGCGTCATGTTCATTTTTTGGATCATATAGACCCTGCTTTTCTGGCAATGCCCGATAACTCATCGCAAACCTCTTTTATTCTGTCCAGCCGTACATCCCAGTAGAAATCTACCGTGCAGTCACTGTTTTTATCTGAATTGATTCCGCTGTTTCCCGGAACCTTCTATAACCCGTCTTACGAATAGACCCGAAAGGGTCAAATCAAGCGGAAGGAACCGCGTAGGATACTGGAATTCACCCCTTCAGGCTAGTCCATATTTCTCATTTTATTATTGATAATAATTCAAGCCATTGAATTACAAGGGTTTGTTCTAAAGGCCTAACTTAGTTTTAAAGGTTTAATATGAGCAAAAGAGAAATGAATCCTGCCTGATTCATTTTTCAGGCCTTTCTCTAAGAAATAGAGACTGAAAAGCTTATTTGGCAAACACAGAATTAAACTGTTCACCGGTTTTAACAAAGGAGGCACACTTACTAAGCCACTTAAGTTTTTTAGCACCTGCATAGGTACAGGTACTACGGATTCCGCCTAGTAAATCCTGCACAGTCGAGTTTATTTCACCTCGATAAGGCACCATGACTTCTCGTCCTTCAGATGACCTATATTGTTTCAACCCACCAAAATGTTTTTCATTAGCAGCAAGTGAACTCATTCCGTAAAACTGTACAAATTTTTGTTCCTCGATAATATCCTGCCAGTCATTTCCATTTTTAAAAACTTCCCCTGTTTTGTAATATTTTGAAACCACTTCACCACCACCTTCATTATGACCGGCCAACATACCTCCCAGCATCACGAAATCAGCACCTGCAGCAAATGCTTTGGCTACATCACCCGGACAGGTACAACCGCCATCAGCAATAATATGGCCACCTAAACCATGAGCAGAATCAGCACATTCGATAACAGCCGATAATTGAGGAAATCCAACACCGGTTTGTATTCGTGTTGTGCACACACTGCCCGGTCCTATTCCAACTTTGACGATATCAGCACCACTCAAGATCAGTTCTTCTGTCATTTCCCCGGTCACTACATTACCGGCAATAATCACAATATCAGGATAAGCATCTCTTAAGCGTTTGATAAAGGCTGAAAAGCGCTCCGAGTATCCATTCGCAACATCAACACAGACATATTTCAAATTGGTATCTACATGACTGTAGACTGAATTAAATTTATCGAAATCCTGTTCCATGATGCCCATCGAATAAGCGACATTTTCTCTCAGGCTGGAATCATCGGTACTGAAAAAATTGATTAATTCTTCTACGCTATAACTTTTCACCAGACAGGTAAACAGACCTATACCTGATAGGGCTCTGGCCATATCAAATGTACCTACCCCATCCATATTCGCTGCCATTACGGGGATTCCATTATAATGAGACCCTGATTGCGGGCTATTATAATTTCGAAAACTAAACTGTCGAAATAAGTCGACATCTTTACGACTTCCCAGAGTACTTCGTTTAGGCCGGATTAAAACGTCTTTATAATCGAGTTTTTTATCATCTTCTAGTCTCATGAGGATAAGTCTCTATAAAAATTTTATTTCAATCTGGAAGCCCAGATTGCCAGTTTATGTTTCATCGTTAACTGTGATATTTGATCTTCAGGAACTGGTTGAATCACTTTATCGTGAACCAATAATCGATAGATATATTCTATTTTTTCAGTTGCGGAGTCAGTTGCCTCAAACTCAACAACACCGCGCCCTTCAGCATATTTGACACCTTCAACTATAGCTTTTTTGACTAATTCTTTTTCATTTTTTAGCTTCTTCATATTTTCTCCACAGTTGTAACGACTCAATGATTATGGCAGGGAAATCTGGAAACTACCGCCATTTAAAAGCCCATCATTGGTGAGCCGTATACTTCCTTGTCTGCCAGACCTCTGGTGATTATGCGCAATAGTTGCCGAAAAAAACAGGCCTAAACCGGTGCTACCCGTACTGTAATTAACCTTTTTAATAAAATGTTCAGGGTCCTCAATCATGCTCTCTGGATAACCTTGCCCATCATCATCTATTTGAATAATAAGATGAGAATCAACCACTTTTACAGATAACAGAAGCTTCTTTTTAGTATACCGAATGCTGTTCCCAAGAATATTATTAATGGCTATGCCCACCATGTCCTGATCAAAAAACCAGATGGTAGAATCATCACAGTCGACCTCTAACTGAATTCCATTATTTTCTGCAAGAAGGGAATGTGTGGCGATACAGTCTTCGATAAAATCAGCAACTTCCACTTCTGTTATTTGAATTGATAACTGGTTATTTTCAAGTTTATACAACGTTAATAACTGCATCAGTGACTGATTTATGCGGGATGATTCGTATCGAATACTAGAAACAGCCTGTTGATTGTCGGAATCAGTTTCAAGTTTCTGGCCTAAATTATCCAGCTCACCCATCAATAGACTTAATGAGTTTTTCATATCATGCACCGTTGAAGCAAGTACAGTCTCAAATAATGATTGTTTAGCCATTTGAAACTCTTTCAAGTAGTTTTTGATAACGCTTCCAGCGAATGTCAGTTTCATCCATAGAGATTAGATCCTGTAAATAATGCCTGGCTTCGATGACATTATCCGCATTTGAATTCAATTCTTTATATTCGATGATAATTTGAGCGGCATTTAATAAATAATTTATATTCTCTGGTAGTATTTCTATAGCTTCTCTAAATTTCAATAATGCCTCCTGATGTTGCCCCTTTTTGGAAAGCTGTATTCCTTCTGAATTGGTCTTTTTAGCAATTTTTAGCTGATCAACCTTTATCTCATCTTCTTTCTTTCTGACCTTTATCTCTTCTTTTATAACATTCATTCTGGAAGATATCTGGTTAAGGTATTTATCAGTAGAACCATCTTCGGTGAAAGACTCTAAATGTTTATCGATAGAAGTGGCCTGTTCTTCAGATAATTCACAAGCCGGGTTTTCAAGTGTTTTGGTAAGTTTAGAAAGAATGCCACTGGACTTATCGGATTTACCAACAGCAGAATACAGCAATGCAGCTGAACTCAGATTTGCAGCCATGGCTGAAGGATCATTCTGATACGTACGTTCCATTTTTTTATGCACTACTTCGGTCTCAGCCAATAGCCTGGATCTCTCTCTTACATCAAGTTTTTGAGCAACTTCACGAGTATTGTCATAATATTGCTCGAAGTGCTGGGGTTCAAGCATGCAGGAATAGGTTCCTTCATGAATGGTTTTTGCAAAGGACTTCTGGGCTAGTTCGTGATTATTTAAAGATGCAGCCACTGTGCCCAGGGTAGCCTGACGCATTACAGATTTGGGTGAAATACTAACGGCTTCTTTGAGGGTTTCTTCAGCTTTTTCTGCTTCACCCAGCTCATTCTGACATTTTGCTATCCAGTCAAGCAAACTGACCTGCCTTGAGAATGTTTCACGCATGGAGAGAAAGTGTTCTAACGCTTTACGAACTTCTCCACTGTTAAAATAAAGGCGACCTAGTCCTACCATAGCCCATAAAACAGGTTGTTCATTAACAACATCATTATACAAAGACATCAGTTCATCATTTTGTTCTTGCTTTTCAAGTAAGTCTGATTTTATACGTAGGCAGGAATATTTCAGTTTAGGTGTTGCGATGATGACTTCATCACAAATTGCAATGGCTTTACTTATGTTGCCAGCATTCATCGCTAAATAAATGTTATTTAGCGCAGCATTTTTTAGAATTAACCTTTTTAACCTTTGCCCCAGTTGGTCTCCAGTAAAAGGTTTAGTCAGATAAGCATCTGGCCGATATTCGATGGCTCCCATAACCTGAGCCGTCGTTGTCTCAGCAGTTACCATAATAAAAAGAGTCCCTTGCCTCATTAAAGAGCGCTGGTGTAATTCTTCAAGAATTTGCTGGCCATCCTGACCATCTCCCAGGTTATAGTCACAGAAAATAATATTATAATTTTCTTCACTACAACGTTTTATCGCTTCACTACCATTACTGGACTGGTCTATATGATGAGCACCCAAACGACCAAGCATTGTTTTAATGGTTTGCCTGAACCCAGCAAAGTCATCAATGACCAGGATTTTTGACTTTGATAAAAAATTAAACATCCGAATTAACTTCTCACTTCTAATTATTGTTAAGGAGCCTTACAGACCCCTCGTTAGAGTATAGAAAATATTTCAGCTAACGTATCCAGAATTATCAGAAAAATTAGACACAGAGGAAATATCAAGCAAAGTAGACATTTTCAGGCCCTATTAAAGTGAATTGTGAGGGTTCAAATTTCAGCATCATGGTAAATATTCTGCACATCATCCAGGTCATTCAACATATCTAAAAATTTATTAAACATCTCAATATCGTCATCGGCTGTAACCGGGGTAGAACCCTTTGGCAGAAACTGAATGTCATCAACATCAAATTCAACTTCTCCAAAAGCGTCGATTAAAGCCTGCTTAGCTTTTGCGTAATCACTATCAGCAGCAAAAACAGAAATTTTACCTTCTTCAGATTCGATATCGGTCACATCGACATCTGCTTCCATCAACACATCCAGTGCTGCTTCTTCGTCATCACCATTAAAAACAAGAATGGCGGAGTGATCGAACATATGACTGACCGTACCCTGAGTCCCTATTTTACTTTTAGTTTTGGTAAAACACTGGCGTACATCTCCAAAAGTTCGATTTGGATTATCGGTCAAACACTCAACAATCACCATACAGCCACCGGGACCAAAACCTTCATAGCGAGCCGGTGCAAATTCTTCACCGCCACCACCCTGAGCTTTTTTAAGGGCTTTATCTATAACGTGAGTGGGTACCTGATCTTTTTTAGCTTTATCAATCAGACCGCGTAATGTCAGATTACCATCCGGGTCGAATCCACCAGCCTTGGCACATACATAAATTTCACGGCCATACTTACTATAGACTTTCGCTTTCGCGTCAGATGTTTTAGCCATGGATTCTTTACGATTTTGATAGGCTCGACCCATTCTTCTGGTGCTCCGGTAATAATTATAAAACTGTAAATTCTACAGATAACAACTTCTGTAAGAAACCTTTTAAATTGAAAGGTAGAGAATAATTTCTATGTGAAATAAAAACTGTAACTACCAGCTTTTGCTGACTCTGTAACGTCTAAGGCCAGTCTTCTTCGACCTCATGAACCATGTATTCTTTCTGCATTTTAAATACATTGGCTTCGCGTAGGCTGAAACCTACCGGTAAATGACCTTCAACGAATAAACATTCACCAGACAATAACGCATTAAAACAGTCATTGGTTTTTTCGCTGAAAATATCTCTCATTAAAAATAGGCCGTGATTGATGCCTACTCTCATGCCTTTTGTAAAATCAATATAGGCCGCAACTTGTTCAGCTGTACAGCGGACACCGCCATCCTTATGCCCTAAACGCTTATCATTACTACCGAATACATCTGAAATATGCAGTACGGCATCTTTACGGTTATGGGTTATATAAACTCTTTCACCCAGCTTAATTTTACTAACCCAAAGATGATGGTCTTTAGCATTAACATCTGCCTGATGAAGAATGACATTATCAAACATATCGTTAAGGTCATTCAGTCCGTCATCTTTAATCATGTACTCCATTACCCGGTTCCCCAGGCTATGTACCAGTAAACTGATCTTAAAATCTGCTGCATATGATAATTTTGCCGGTTGAATAAATTCTGACTTAATTTTATTCAGCGCATTATGTAATGCATATTTTGAAGTAATCGCATTCTCGACTGCTTCCCTGTATTTTTCCTTTTTTATATCGATAGCCGAACCCAGCGCAGACACAACTACTGATTTACTGACGCCTCCTTCTTTAAGAATTTTTGATCCAATTTTTAATATTAATTCTTTAGAAAAAAGTTTGCCCCAGGAAGGCCAGGAAAAAGCAATAACATTGACATCGTGAAGCTGTTCAATTTGTCTGCATTTTTCAAGATTTTTAAGCGTTGTCTGATTATTGCCATGCAAAAAGAACAGCCATTTTTTTGATAACTTATCCGTATCTACCTGTTCCAGTACCTCGGATAATAAAGCCGTTTCATTATTTTGTTTAATCGGTCTCAAAGTCCAGTCATAAACCGGGCTACCACCCGATAAATTAAGTTCCCCATCTTCATCAAAAACATCAAGATCTTCTACGAGACTATAACTGGCAACTGCCATACGGGTTGAAATGCCCTGAGGATCAGCTAACTTTTCACCAAAATATTTTACGCTGGCATAACCATCCTGATTAATTTTATGCTCTTTAGTGGTTCTATTTGAAATAACAATAATCACAATAACTCTCCTTTAGTTTTTCTTAGAATACAGTGATAAACGGTTATTTAATACCTGAGTAGAGCGGGAAGCAGTTTATTTTTTTGAGCCCCAGATAGTTGCCACTGCTCTTTCTGTTCCAACCAGTGCAACCAGTAAGCTAAAGAAACCGGCACCACCAAATACGACTACAGGTAAAAAATAGGTCGGGTCTTGCCCCACGGCAAACCATAAAACGGCAATACCAAGTGCAGAAAAAAGCACACCCATGACGAGTAATATGAAACGATGAGAAGGTTTGTAAAGGTATGGCTCGGTACCTGATTCCAGCTTATTCAAAAAAGGAGAAAACAGTTTTCGTAATAAATTTTTCACATGTACTCTTTTAAATAAATGAAAAATCAGGGGTATAGAAAATACCCCTGATCATGGTGAATATCGGTTCCCTGGATCTACTCCATAGGGTCAGCACCTAGCGTGCCAACCAGTTCATCAAGATATTCTTGCTGAGAAACCTGCTGTAATTTCGCAGAAGCTATTTTTAACTGTTCAGAAATTTTCAAACGGCCCGCTTCATCGGCATGACTTTCACGTTCAAGAAAATCAGTCAAATAGTCAATATGACGTTGCCATAGAGCCATATCTCTTTGCTGTTTTACCTGTAAACGTTTTTGATACCAGTCCGATGACATCATTCCCTTTCGGGTGAACATGGATCTAATATCCGCATGATGTACATCTTTACCTTCGTAATCTCCTTTAGCCATAATCGTGATCAACGCTTTAAGTGGAGGACATGCCTGGTTTATCGAACCATCTTCAAGATAGGTTTCGGCTACTTTTTGTTGTGCCTCAACAATATTATTAATGCCATCGACAAAGTCATCCATATTCTGAGTTTCAGGTTGCAGGATTTTTTCATCAAACACCACTGATGGGTTATCAAAAATCTTACCAAAAAACCCATGTACAAACAGGTTAGTAATTCGGTAACCGAGTCGGCTGGCCAATACATTTTGGCCATTGTGCTCAAAGTCTTCCAGTTTCTCTAACTGACCTTTGTTAATGAGATAATCAGGACGTCTCTTTTCAGGTTTTAACTGGGCCCAGATTTCAGGAATTATCAGGCTGATATCATGGTTGACCTTGGTGTGAGGTCCTACATAACCAGCCGCACTACTAAAACCTGAATAATCCGTCAAAATATAGGAAACCAGTGCATTGTTTAAATCTGAAGTGGGTAACAACGCATTAAAAGGACCTTTGGTTAAAGCGCCTTCAGAACCTGCACCAGTCGTTGAAGGAGATTTTCCCGTAAGACTGCAAATAAAGTCCATAAATAATTCAGGAAGTTCCTGATAATGAATCGGGTTGTAAACAGCCAGAGAACGAATACCAGCCGCCGCATCAGGCGGGTTATTTCTACGTCCAGTTAGTACCGAATCAACTGGAAAACAAATAGCTTCATCCAGTGAAGCCCGACGATGAAAACGAGCGCTGGTTTCGGCCAGGTACATTTTAATCGGTTTAGCTAAATCGGATCGCAATTGTAAATATCGAGGATTCTTACTGGGTGCACCATCTACTATTAGTGGGTGAGCAGAAGATACAGCAGTCTTGCCCTCTTTCAGGCTATCCAGCAATAACTCACGCATCGGTTTTGTATACAGATCAAATTCAACCTGATCTTCAGTAATTTCTTTCAGGTCTTCAGTTGTTAGTGGTTGATAATTCGCAACAAAATTATCGGGTAATGCCATCTCAAGTTCTGTTTGTTTATCGAAACCTTTGATAATCGCATCATCTGGACGCTGGAATAAACGGTACTCACAGTTCTTAACAAGTTTTATGCATTTATGAGTATTTTTTTCCGGCATATTAATCAGTCTTTTAGCGGGTACTACCACAGATGCACTGATATCATCTTCCATCTGCACTTTTTCTGCGACCACATAATCCTGGCGTAGTTTATAAATACGCCAGGCACCTTTTGCATCAAAGCCCATGCGTAAATAAGACATCACTAACAGTCTGTCCTCAAACTTTAATTCATGCCCTTGCACACCATCTACCATATCGACGGTGAAATATTTCTTCCAGTCATTAGCCCATTCGTCACGGTAAAAACGTTTGATCATAAATGCCAAAGCTTTAATGGATTCTGGGATGCCTTCGACCCATTCATTATACTCGGGAGTAAATTTTTCTTCCGAGGGGGTCAGCATTTTTATCATTGAACCCAGGCTTCTTTTCATACTGAGTGGTGAACGCGGTGGATTATCAGTGTAATCAGGCTGAAACTCACTTTTGTAACGATGAGAATAATCGTAGTCAAAAACTTCCTGGACCTGATTCAGAGATTCATCCAGCTCATTGACAAACAGTGGACCATAAATGACAGCATCATCAATAGCCTTGGATATTTCTGATTTTCCGCCACCGGATACCGTGCAGGGTTTGTGACAGAAAGTGCCCTCGGCATCTGTTCCAACAATACGCCATGAAGGTGCTTTAGGGTGTTTTTCCATCGCAATTTTATAACCGCTTGGATGCATATAAATTAAACCTGGTTTTAGTTTAATCGTCGTTGTCTTGCCTTCCTGCTTCCAGCTTACGGTCTGTTTATTTAGATCCATTTGCAGATTTTCAGGAACATATCGGATTTGCGGGAAATTGTTATCGATTGCATAACCCTCTTCCTGAAGGTCCATCATGTCACCATATCTTTTCAGCACTTCAGAAAATTTATAGTCGGTGTTTTTTGTGCGTGTATCACGCCCAAACTCTTCTCCATGATTATGTCTTGGGAAAGCCAAAGCACCACCGGAATGTTCTTCTTCAGCCAGACCAAACAGATTTGCTGCATAACTTATTTGAGTTTTAACTTCTTTTTTACAGTATCCAAAATAGTTATCAGCAACAATCGTGACTATGACGCCTTTTTTATCTCTTGCAGTGATTTTAAAGGGTTGACCACCATTATATAAATCATCATCCTGCTCCCAGCACATGCCATCTCGAATCTGACGTTCAGTAGCATCATTGATACTTGGTAAGCCAAGATCTTTTTTCTTCATAGTGACCAGGTGTGGAGCCAGAATGACACAACCGGTATGACCGGACCAATGCTGAATATCCAGACCTGCATCATTTTCTGCAAGACTGGGGTTACCGGCATTGCCAAAAATGCTTTCAACAAAATCCAGATTACTGGCCAAAGTACCCGGAGCAAAAAAACGAATTTCCATGGTTTTTTCGGCTTCAGTTTTATCTGCATCAAAAGATGGAATTTCAGGACATACGATAGGACGAAGTAAACTAGAAACAAAACTTTGAGCTTTAACCTTTTGTTTCGAAGTAAAGGGCAGTGTTAACAGCTCCTCAGGTGGATTTATAGCTTCTTTCAATAAATTGGCATAAGCAATTTTGGGTACCGATTTTTTGTCACCCGGAATAGGTAAACCACCTTCTGCAATATGAAATGATCCTGCCGTAGTACGTCGATCCCGGGAAGTATTATGTAAAACACCCTGGCTCACCCTGAAACTTTTTACAAATTCAGACTCGAAATAATCACCATCTGCCGGTAAAGAAAGCTCACGAGCCACACCATGGCGATCAAGGATTAAGGTATTTGAAGGTAGTACAGGTGATTCCTCAACGCCACTATCTTTAAGATATTCATCCAGAAAGTCCTGAATTCGTTGATCTGCCGGACAAAGGTATTGAGATAATAATCTGGATTTTTCACGATAACTTTGCAGAAGATCATCCGCTATCGAGAAAAAATCATTATCGCAATCCATCGATTCACAGGCGGGCAAACCAGAAGAATGCAGTTTTAGATTTATATATAACTGTAAGCGCTTTCTCTTTTCATCAGCTTCAGATTTGTCATTTGAAGTCATTAGGCCAATTGACTTTGATAAGTCCATACAGGGTACCTTTGAGTTGTTATCAGGGTATTTTTTCCGGGTTGAATGACCCGAAGGGGATTTTTAAAAGCGCGTAATCTAACAGATTTTGAAACTTTTAGATATTCTGTATCATTGAATTTAATCGATTAACTAGATCTAGATCAGTTATTTGAGTTAACTATTTGCTTTAAAATATGCTGCCTAATTCAGTTGTTACATTGACTTCAATACAATTAAAGTGAACCTGATATGGCTCAAAATAAAGATAAGCACCTTATCAAAGATCCTCATAAAAGCCTCATTTTGGTGCTTCACGCACCTTTATAGTGCGACTAACTTCTTCATTTATGAATTATTCATTAAAGTGATAATATATGACATTGCTGCTATAACAGTTTGAGCTAAACACTGCACTTTATGTCTCTCCAGAAAACTTGGCCTATTTATTGCTATCCATATTCACCTACAACGATTTCAACAAACTTAAGTAACTTTATTATATAGAGGAAAACCAAATGAGTGGAAACCTATCCCGCGCTGAAGCGGTTCATCAAATAACTAACCGTGAACCAACGGCTGTTTCAAAAACTGAAAAACTCGGAGATATCTGGGCTACTGATGTATTCAACCTTGCCAGAATGGAGTGGGCTTTATCCAAAAACGCTTTTAAAGCCGTCAAGAAAACGGTAGCGACAGGTGAACCTCTTGATGCTGCAACGGCTGATGTTGTTGCTGCTGCTATGAAAGAATGGGCTGTTTCAAAAGGCGCAAAATTTTACTCGCATATTTTCTACCCGTTAACCAATGCATCTGCAGAGAAGCATGATGGTTTCATCATCACTGATCCACAGGGTAATGCTATAACTGAATTCAGTGGTAGCCTGTTAATTAAAGGTGAGCCAGATGGTTCATCTTTCCCGAATGGCAGTATTCGCATGACCAATGCGGCTCGTGGTTACACGGCATGGGATCCAACCAGCCCTGCCTACATCATGGAGACTCCAAATGGAGCAACTCTTACTATTCCTAGCATATTTATGTCATGGACAGGTGAATCACTGGATAAGAAAATTCCACTATTGCGTTCGAATGATGCAATGAATAAAGCAGGACAAAAAGTTCTGTCATTAATGGGCGAAACTGATATTGCTCCATTAAACTCAAGCTGTGGTGCAGAACAGGAATACTTCCTGGTTGATGCTAACTTTGCCAACAGCCGTCCTGACTTACTATTAACTGGACGCACCCTGTTTGGCGCTGAATCAGCGAAAGGTCAGCAATTTGATGATCATTACTTCGGTGCGATTCCTGAGCGTGTACAGGTTTTCATGCAAGATTTCGAAGACAAGTTATACCGATTGGGAATTCCTGCAAAAACTCATCATAACGAAGTAGCACCAGGACAGTTTGAAATTGCTCCTTATTTTGAAGCCGCTAACGTTGCTGCCGATCATCAGCAAATGTTAATGACGCTGTTAAAAACTACTGCAAAGAAACACGGTTTTATGTGCCTGTTACATGAAAAACCATTTGCCGGTATCAATGGTTCAGGTAAACACGTTAACTGGTCAGTAGGTAACTCGACTCAGGGTAACCTGCTGGATCCTGGTAGCACACCTCATGACAACTTAAACTTCCTGTTATTCTGCGGTGCGGTTATTCGTGGTGTTCATTTGCATGGTCCATTATTACGTGCGGTAATCGCTTCTGCATCCAATGACCATCGTTTGGGCGCTAACGAAGCGCCTCCAGCAATCTTGTCTGTCTACCTGGGTGATCAGCTGGAAAAAGTATTTGAAGACATTAAAGAGGGTAAGTTAACCGGTTCTGAAGCAGGTGGATTAACCGACGTGGGTCTAACTCAGATTCTTGATTTCGAACGTGATCCTGGCGATCGTAACCGTACGTCACCTTTTGCTTTCACTGGTAATCGTTTTGAATTCCGTGCTGTAGGTTCTTCACAGTCAGTTTCAGGGCCTCTAGTTGCTATGAATACAATGCTTGCTGATTCTTTGAACTGGATTGCAGGTAAACTGGAAGCTGAATTATCTTCGGGTAAAGAACAGACAGCAGCTGTTATTACAGTACTGCAAGATCTGATGGGTAAACATGGAAATGCAGTATTTGGTGGTGATGGTTATTCTTCAGAATGGCACGAAATGGCTGTTAAAGAACGCGGTCTGAAAAACATTCCTACTACTGCTGACGCATTACCAGCATTACAGGAAGCTTCTGTTAAGGAACTATTCGAAAGCACTGGCGTACTTTCTCCAATTGAACTGGAAAGTCGTTATGAAGTTTATGCAGAGCAATATATTCTATCTATCGAAGTTGAAGCTAAGCTGGTTGTTGAAATGGCTAAATCTACAATTTACCCAGCTGCACTTCATTACATGACTGGACTGGCTGATGCCAATGCAAGCATGGCAAGCATGGATATTGAACTGGACAACTCTGTTGCTAAAACAGTTGCTACAGCATCAAATTCAATGATGGCCGCTGTTACTAAACTCAGTACTGCAATGGAGAAAGAAGGTTTTGCATCAACTGAAGAACATATGCAACATTGTGCTAATGAAATACGGAGCCTGATGGATGAAGTTCGCTTACACGCTGATATTCTGGAAGCAGAGGTAGCGGATGAGTTATGGCCTCTTCCGAAGTACCGTGAAATGCTGTTTATTAAGTAATTTTAAACACATTTTACAGGTCAAAAAAAGCCCGGTTTACCCGGGCTTTTTTTATTCTATATCTAGTGCCTGAACGGAAAAAGATAAGCCCTTAAAATATAAAGGAAAATCCGCTAAATGGAGGCATGAAGTTTTCTGGGGAAAGCTTATTTTGTGGTAAAATATAGCCTAAACCGTTCCCAATCACTAAAACTTCGAA
>JABHSO010000216.1 GCA_018669845.1 Gammaproteobacteria bacterium
CTTGTCAACTGCTTTATCTCTATCTAACTTGTCGTCGTTTTTTCATGTTCTTACCTTTATTGGTTTAACTACATTATGCATTGTTGCCCAGGTTATGTTTATTTCGTCAGACCTATAAGGGCCGTGACCACCTTCTATCCGCCGGGTAGGGTTCTGATTCTTTTCTTTTGACCATTGCTAAACCCGAGTTTCCATTTTTTATTGCTTAATTCAAAAGTCAGGTATAAAACGTGGCTCATTGTGCTATCTTTTTGTTGAAGGACTGCGGTCATCTCATTTTCCTCTTTTTGTATGAGTTAACTTAAGAGTAGTTGATTTCAGTCCTTCATAGTTTCTACAAAGTGTTAATCAAAGGAAAATATTTTTCAGAGGACGACTTTCAGTCGTTTTACTTCAACCTATGGACTTTTAGTCCATAGTGGTTGAGTTCAGGTTTTGGTTAATTCGTCCATCAGTTGAAACAGGTCCATACTGGCTTCTTCAGCCTGTTCAAAATGACTGATAACCAGCTCTACATTGCTGGTTAATTTATCAGCTTTGGCCAGTTTAATAACATCGTGGATACTGCTATGTACTAATGCATGAGGCTGTTCAAGTTTGGAATAGGCAGTTTTATCCGCAAAGTTAGCTTTACCTACCGATGCGTACCATTTTCCAAATTGACATGATTTATGATCAGATATCTCTGATTCTGTTTGATTTAAAATTACCGCTTTATAACCGGACTGTTTGAACTTAACGTGATCAAGTTTGGCTGAATTGAGATAAATCTGATGTGTCGCATTTTTGGTATCATTTGAGATGATAGTAATGTGCTCTTTTAATGAAACAAAACTGGACTGGAATGCATCCAGAATTTTGCCTGAGTTATCGGAGGTTTCATTGATATTCAGACTGTCTCTTACCATTTCCTCGGCATTAATTTTAAGTTGTCCAATATTTTTCTCTATTTCCTGAGTAGCCTTTTCTGTATTCGCTGACAGCTGTCGAACTTCGTCGGCTACAACGGCGAAGCCACGACCGTGTTCACCAGCTCTGGCCGCTTCTATGGCTGCATTTAAAGCGAGTAAATTAGTTTGTTCCGAAATGTTTTTAATGAGGGTAACAACACTGTCAATTTCATCCATCTGTCTGTACAGGTTATGTGAATTGGTTTCAGATTTGCCGGCTAAAGTTTTGATGTTGTCGATGGTTGTGGATACTTCCTGGCTTTGACGTGTCATATCGTCAATATTTTGGTCAGCCTGATTGTTAAGACTATTTATTTCTTCAAGGTATTCTTTATTAGATTCCAGACCTTGCTGCACAACTTCAATATTGTTATTTGAATTATTGATGGATAAACCGATTAAAGAAACTACTAATTTATTCTGTTCCTGCTCGGTTAACATATCTGCCATATGTGTTTCGGCTTCCTGAGCATTTTGGATGGCATTGTTGGCTGCAGTTGACGCATTATCGAGTAACAGGTTAACCGCCTCTTCGGTAGCGGCGATTTCATCTTTTCCGGTTATTTTTATTCTGGCATTGATGTCACCGGTTGATAAAATTTGTTTCACTTCATCGCCTAAGGAGGTAATGCAGTTAATGATGTTCCTCATTATCAAGATAACCATTGTTACTAAGATAAGAGCTAATAAACCACCCTTAATCATGTGCCAGGTTATATTGTTTTGTAGTAAGGCTTTATATTCCTGATTAGTTTGTTCACTTAGCTTCTTAACTGATTTATCTATATCCTGCGTTTTAAACTTTAAGGCCCTCCAGACTTTTAACCTGGATTTTAAATCTTCAGAAGTGAGTGGCTGAGTTTCTATTTTTAGTAATAACTGGTTCGCAATTTTGTTAAAGTCAGAATGCTCTGTGAATAGCTGTTGATGTAAACCAGTATTTAAATCTTTCAGTTTTTTCATGCTGTTATTAACTTGTCCCACAGCTGTTCGCATAGTCTTTTTGGCTTTATCACTCTGGGACATGAATACAACGCCAGAAGAGCTATTAAATAACAGTCCTCCTTTTATGACTCCACTTAAGGCTGATTCCTGCTGAGAGATAGAATAACTGGTGAAATACTTGTCATTTATCTCCTGCATCGATTGATAAGTAGACCAACCCATCCAGCTAAAGCCCAGAATAGTAATCATTGAAATTAACAGGCTCTTTTGAGATATGGTAATTTTCTGGAGCATAGTTATTTCCCTTTTAATGCAAAAGTGTTGTTTGTGATGGTATAGCTATATCTTTAGTTCATTTATCGGCATTTGGAGAGTTTTCTAAAGAAAAAGGCAGTAAATTTTTTAATCTGCTTATTTAATATTAAAATAATTAACCTGAATCAAGTCGATAGTTACATTAAGTTACACTTCGTTACGCTGTTGAAAAGCTTGTTACAGGCTTAAGGCTTAAAGTTCTCCCTGTACACACAAACCGGAGAAACAACATGAAAAAGTCGAGTAAAATTATTATCGTTAGCGTTTTAACCTTAGGGTTAGCAGGTGGAGCCTTTGCATTTGGTTCTCATCATTACTTCTCATCAATGAGCATGCATGAAAAAGCTGAAATGTTTGAAGGACATGTTTCAAAAAGGCTTGATCTTAATGATGTTCAGCAAGATAAACTGGGCCAATTAACCGATCGTATCACAACTATCATGCAGCAGGTTAAACAGGAACGTCAGGATCATGAGCAATTTCTGCAGCAATTAATTACTGATCAGCCTTTGGATCAGACTGAGTTGTTGAGTAAAATTAATCAGAAAACGGCTATGATCAATGATAATGCTCCTGAGATGGTGGGTTTACTGGCATCCTTTGTCGACTCACTGGATGCAGAGCAAAAAGCTAAAATCAAGGGAATGATTGAAAAGCGTAAAGGGCATCGTTTTGGACGCCATGCACGCTGGTCTGAATAAAAAATAGTCAAAGTACTCGCCAGGAAATTATGGCGAGTACTCTGTTTTATCATTACAATAATTGCATGAAAAAGTTATATCTTATAGATGATGATGAACGTTTAGCCGATCCGCTTAAAATTTTTTTTAAACAATATGATTTTGAGCTGTTAAGTGAAACACACCCGCTGAAGGGCCTGGAATTCTTGCGGCATGAGGTTGTAGATCTGGTCATTCTGGATGTTATGTTGCCTGAGATAGATGGCTTTGAAACCTGTCGTCGTATTCGGCAGTTTTCGGATATTCCTATAATCATGTTAACCGCCAGAGGTGATGTTATGGACAGAGTGGTCGGGCTTGAACTGGGTGCAGATGATTATTTGCCGAAACCCTTTGAACCCCGTGAACTGGTAGCCAGGATTCAGAATATTCTTAAACGATCCAACTGTCAGTCAGTAAAAACTGATGAACTATTGTTCGACGGGCTGACCATTCATCAGCCTTCGCAGTCAGTGAAAAAGGATAACCAACTGGTTGATTTAACGTCTGCAGAATATCGACTGTTGCTATTGCTGGCAAATCAACCGGACAGGGTATTTAGCCGGGACGATATTATGCTGGAGCTTAATGGCATCGATGCTGATATCTATAGCAGGGCGATAGATATTCTGATCAGTCGATTGCGTCAAAAACTTAAACCACTCGATGTTATTAAAACAATAAGGTCTCAAGGGTATCAATTTGTTTTACAGTCACGAGTTTAAGCATGTTAAAACAATTTAGACAGTCTCTAATTACCCGGTTGATGATGTATTTTTTAATTGCCGGTTTTTTGTTTGTGTTGTTATTTGCTCTCAATATCGCACATGGACTCAAGGTGCATTTTAAACAGGAAATTTTACCAAACATTGCACAGTATTTGGAGTATGTAACTCAGGATATTGGTTCTCCTCCTGATCTGCAAAAGGCAAGGCAACTCACTGAAGACCTATCTTTCGAATTAACAATAAAAGGTGCGGATCTGAACTGGCAATCCCACGAAAATACGATCAGCATAAATCAGTTGCAGTTGGAAGCGGCACCCGAACCCTATCAAAAATATCAGGTTGCTCATCACCTGGAAAATAATTATGTATTGCTTCAGCATGGTGATTATGAATACTTATATATTATTGGAAAGCCATTTAAAGGAGCCCGACATAAACGTAGCCTGGGTCTGATAATGATCATAATATTTTCTATGCTGATGTTGTTTTTTCTGATTCGTTTAAGCCTGAAGCCTTTAAAGGTGATAGGAACCGGGGTCAGGAATATTGCTGAAGGTGACCTGGAAAGCCCAATTGTGGTTAAGCAGAGTACCGAATTTAATCGACTTGCAAATGGAATCAATGACATGGCTTTACAGATAAAGTCCATGCTTGAGGGCAAACAACAACTGTTGCTGGCGATAAGTCATGAATTACGATCACCCTTAACACGGGCTAAAGTGAATATTGCTTTACTGGAAGAAAATGCAATGACTCAGGCGTTACAGGATGATGTCAATGAAATGGAAGCACTGATTGGGCAAATCCTGGAATCTGAACGGCTTAACCAGCGTCATGCTGTATTGAATAAATCTGAATTTTATCTGGATCAACTGGTGGAAGAAGTGATCAGCTCCTATTTTGCTGATGCTGGCGTTACCTGTGAGCTGGAATCATTAAAAATAAATGCTGATAAGACTCGACTTATTCTACTGATAAAGAATTTACTCGATAATGCCATTAAATATACAGAACAGGACAGTCAACCTCCTGTAATAAGAGTTTATGAAAAAAATACTTCAATAATAATTGAAGTCAGTGACTCTGGATGTGGCATTGAAGCTGATGAGCTTGATAATATTACCCAGGCTTTTTACCGTATCGATAAAGCTCGTCAGCGCAGTACCGGTGGTTTTGGACTGGGACTTTACCTGTGCCAGTTAATTGTGTCTGCACATCATGCCAAGATGAATATCAGTTCTGAACATCAGGCTGGTACTCTTGTGAAAGTCTCATTTCCGTGAAAAATTAATACCTGAGTAAAATAGTCAGGAATAATACTTGACCAAAATAGTCGGGATTGTATACTGACCCTACTTTAAACAAGCCAAGGGTTTCATTATGCGATTATCCACCAAAAGTAGATATGCCGTGACCTCTCTTCTCGATATGGTCATGAATTCAGATAAAGGTCCTGTATCACTGGCTGAAATTTCAAAACGCCAGGGGATATCATTGTCTTATCTGGAACAGTTGTTTGCAAAAATGAGACGTAATAATCTGGTAGTCAGTACGCGCGGCCCTGGTGGTGGTTATAGTTTAAGCACGACACCTGATGAAGTTAGTGTTTCGGATATTATTTTTGCAGTTGATGAAAAAGTAGAAGTCACTAATAAAGATGCACTGGCTGGAAGTGCTGCGTACGAACCTTGCCTGACAGAACAGTTATGGGAAGAATTAAGTGAGCAAATTTCTAACTATCTCACCAATATTTCACTTGCAGATATGATTAAGGACCCATCTGAAGCCTCTGCAGTAGTAAAGCACTAAATTTCATTAGTTGAAACTTTAGATGTCTATTTACCTGGATCACAATGCGTCTTCCCCCTTACACCCTGAGGTGTTAGATGAGATGTTGCCTTTTCTAAAATCATCACATGGTAATGCATCCAGTTTACATCAAAGTGGACGGTTTTTACGCAGTGCCATTGAAACAGCCCGTTCCAGAGTCGCTGAACTGGTCAATGCCAGTCCCGAAGATGTCATCTTCACCAGTGGTGGTACCGAAGCAAATAATTTTGCTTTGAAAGGGTTTGTAGAAATGAGCCCTGAAAGTTCTTTAATGAGTTCTCAAATAGAACATGCCAGTGTGCTGCATCCGCTTGAGCAGGTGAAGCTGGCAGGTTGTGTAACAAATCATCTACCAGTTACAACGGATGGAATAATAGATATTGAAGCAAGTTTACTCCTGATTCAGCAGCATTCTCCTGATCTTCTTTCAGTTCAAATGGCAAATAATGAAACGGGTGTCATTCAACCGGTTGAGCATTTAGCTCGTTTCGCTCATGGTAATGGAATATGCCTTGTGCATACCGATGCTACCCAGGCAATCGGAAAGATAGCGGTAGATATGCAACAACTTGATGTTGATATGATGACGTTATCAGGTCATAAGTTTCAGGGACCACAGGCTGTTGGAGCATTGATAACTAGAGCGAGCACTGTGAAAACACCGTTACTCAGTGGTGGTTTTCAGGAGTCTGCAAGACGTGCTGGCACTGAAAATGTGGCTATGCTGGTGGGTTTTGGGAAAGCAGCTCAACTGGCTGCAATAAAATTACAGGAAAGGCAATCATATCTGATAGAATTGCGCCGCTATTTTGAGCAGCAACTGGCAGAGATACCCGGTGTAGCGATTTTTGGAGCAAATTCTGAAAGGCTACCCAACACCAGTTTTTTTGCAATTCCCTTTTACCATGGGGAAACATTGCTGATGCAACTTGATAAAGCTGGTTTTGAATTAGCCAGTGGCTCGGCATGCCATAGCGAAGTGACTTTACCCAGTCATGTGCTTTCAGCCATGGGTATAGATGAAGATCTGGCATTAAATGCAGTAAGAGTCAGCTTCGGTATGGAAAATACGCGACAGCAGGTAGATAAACTGATCGCAACTTTAAATGAATTGATTAATCAATTACCCGCTGTCATGAGATAGCTTGCACTATGAAAGCGTGGTATTCGAACTCATGTACTAATTGAGGAGATATAGATTATGGCTATTAACTTAACTGAAACAGCAGCAGACAGAGTCAAAGGGTTTCTGCAAAGCAGAGGCAAAGGTATTGGTCTCAGAATTGGTATCAAAACGACTGGTTGCTCTGGCATGGCTTACGTGCTGGAATTTGTAGATGAAGTTGATGATGACGATTCAGTATTTGAAAGTCAGGGAGTGAAGCTCATCATAGATCCAAAAAGTCTGGTTTACCTGGATGGGACTAAAGTGGATTTTGCTAAGGAAGGTCTGAATGAAGGTTTTCAATTTATTAATCCCAATGCCAAAGATGAATGTGGCTGTGGTGAGAGTTTCACGGTTTAGGCGTTATTAGTATGCAAGTTGATATTAAGCAAAACTATTTCGAACTGTTTGGTGTTCCGATAGCTTTTCATCTGGATGACGATGTTTTGCATTCGGCTCATCTAAAATTACAGGCAGCATTTCATCCTGATCGCTTCATCAATGGTACCGAGCTGGAAAAACGTCTCGCGGTGCAAAAAGCCGCGTGGATAAATGAAGCTTACGAAGTGTTAAAAAACCCGGTTAAACGTGCTCGTTATATGTTGGAAGTGAGTGGTCTGGAAATGAATGATGATCACGAAACGACGTCTGATACTGTCTTTTTAATGGAACAAATTGAATTGCGCGAAGAAATGGATGAGTGCAGAAGTTGTAAGGATCCAATGCGTTGTTGTGATCATATTACTGGAAAACTGGATCAGCGCTCTAAAGAGTTTTCAACAAATTTTATATCACTTTATCAACAGGGATATCTGGAGCAGGCTCGTCAGGTCAGCAAAAAAATGCAATTTGTTGAACGCATACTTGAGCAGATTGATGAGTACCAGTTGAAACTCGAAGACGATATTCTCTAAAGTCATTGTTAAAAGAAATTCAAAAACGATTTAGTTCATGGCATTACTTCAAATTTCAGAACCAGGGCAAATAACCGCCCCTCATCAGCGTAACTATGCCGCGGGTATAGATCTGGGTACCACCAATTCACTGGTTGCTATTAACCGTAGTGGACAGGTTGAAACCCTTCCTGATAGCGATAATCATCACTTATTACCTTCGATCGTACATTATAGCGAAGAAGATATTATTGTAGGTCACGCAGCTCAGGCTATTCAGGCATCCGATCCTTTAAATACCCTGTCTTCAGTTAAGCGTATTATGGGAAGGGGCATCGAGGATGTGAAAAGTCTTGGAAATGTACTGCCTTATGAGTTTGATGGAAATAATGACTCGGCAGTGCCACGCATTATTACTCGTCAGAAAAGCGTTAGTGCTATCGAGGTGTCAGCAGAAATATTAAGAGTTTTATCCAGACGTGCAGAACAAACAATGGGTGAAGCTTTATCCGGCGTGGTTATTACCGTTCCTGCTTATTTTGATGATGCTCAGCGGCAGGCTACTCGAGATGCTGCGAAACTCGCGGAGCTAAATGTTTACCGCTTATTAAATGAACCAACAGCAGCCGCTGTTGCTTACGGCCTTGATCAGCAAGCGGAAGGCATGATTGCTGTTTACGATCTAGGAGGCGGTACTTTTGATATTTCTATCCTCAATTTAACTAAAGGGGTTTTTGAAGTATTAGCGACAGGTGGAAATAGCTCCCTGGGTGGAGATGATATGGATCATGCCGTTGCAGAGTGGCTTATTGAACAAGCTCAAATCAAGGATATTGATGCAGTGGTGATTCGCAAGCTTCTTATCGCTTCACGCAAAGCCAAGGAAGAATTAACACAGCAGGATTCAACCCAGATTGAAATTCCAGAACTGAATTGTTCATTGGCTCTGGATAGATCTCAGTTAAATGAGTTAATTGAAGATCTGGTTAAAAAGACCCTGATGTCATGTCGACGAGCATTACGCGATGCAAAAATCGAAAAAGAAGATATTAAAAATGTAGTGATGGTGGGTGGTTCAACCCGGGTACCTCTGGTTGTTGAGCAAGTAGGCAAATTTTTTGACTGTACGCCTCTCACCAATCTCGACCCTGATCGAGTGGTTGCGATTGGTGCTGCTTTACAGGCAGATGTTCTGGCCGGCAATAAACCGGATCAGGAAATGTTATTACTGGATGTATTACCACTTTCATTATGTATTGAAACCATGGGTGGTTTAAGTGAGAAAATTATTTCTCGAAATACCCCCATACCTGTTGCCCGGGCCCAGGAATTTACCACATTCAAGGATGGTCAGACGGCAATGGCTATTCATGTAGTTCAGGGTGAACGAGAACTGGTTTCTGATTGTCGTTCACTGGCTCATTTTGAATTGCGAGGCATACCCCCGATGACGGCTGGAGCTGCGCGCATTAAGGTGACTTACCAGGTGGATGCTGATGGTTTAATGGCCGTTATGGCT
Organism: Gammaproteobacteria bacterium; assembly: GCA_018669845.1. Lineage (GTDB taxonomy): Bacteria > Pseudomonadota > Gammaproteobacteria > JACNJF01. Next base: position 9,065 of record JABHSO010000216.1, read on the forward strand.
GAAGAGTTAAGCAGTGGTATAAAAGCCGATATTGTGATCAAACCCTCTTATGGTTTGACCGATGGAGAGATAGAAACCATGTTGCGTGATTCGATGAGTCATGCAAAAGAAGATATTGATGCTCGTATGCGCGCAGAACAGCGGGTAGAAGCACAAAGAGTTGTAGAGGCAATTGATTCGGCTCTCTCCAAAGATGGTCATGATCTGCTGGCTGATAGTGAGTATGAAACTATTCATGCCGCTAAAGATGAACTGGAAAAAATACTTCTGTCTGCAACCACGGAAGAGCTTAAAAAAGCGATTAAAGATATTGAAGCCATTAGTGAAAATTATGTGGCAAAACGAATGAACGCGAGTGTGCAAAAAGTGCTCTCGGGTAAAAAAATTAACGAGGTAGAGGTTTAACATGCCCCAGATAATTGTTCTTCCCCATGAAGAAATTTGCCCGGAAGGGGCTGTCTTAAATGCAGATTCAGGTATCAGTATTTGTGATGCATTGTTGGAAAATGGTATTGAAATTGAACATGCCTGTGAAAAATCCTGCGCCTGCACAACTTGCCACGTCATTATCCGCGAAGGTTTTAACTCTTTAGAAGAGTCAGATGAAAATGAAGATGATTATCTGGATAAGGCCTGGGGACTGGAACCGGATTCAAGATTAAGCTGTCAGGCAATGCTGGCCAAAGAAGATCTGGTGATTGAGATACCGAAATATACTATCAATATGGTTTCTGAGAATCACTAGATTCTGGCAGCTTATCCTGTTTTGAATGGTTGGCTGGACTGTGAGAAGCATTGATATAACTGGAGCAGTATTGTTCCAGTTCCAAAAGTTTAACGGGTCTGGAATAAAAGTAACCCTGTTGAATATCACACTTAAAATCAGATAGCATTTCAGCCTGTTTCGGTAGTTCAATACCCTCCGCTACAACTTTCAAACCAAGGTTACTGGCTATATTCAATATGTTAATGACCATCGCTCTATCCTGAGTATTATTGGATATATTATCGATAAAACTTTTATCTATTTTGAGTTCATCGATGGGTAAATTTTTAAGCATACTTAAGGATGAAAAGCCTGTGCCAAAGTCATCAAGAGAAATTTTAATACCTAACGACCGTATCTCCTGAAAAAGAGGTAGCATATAGTCAAAATCATCGATGAAAATACTTTCTGTTATTTCCAGGGTTAACTGCCTGGACGGGAATTTATGGGATAACAAAGAGTTTTTTAACCTGTCCAGAAAACCAAATTCCAGGAACTGTCGAACGGAAATATTGATGGACAGTTGAAGGTCAATGCTGTCATTAATGTTACTGAGTTTAGCAATATCTTTAATTGACTGATCAATGATGAAATGTCCCAGCTCAAGGATTAAACCGCTATCCTCGGCAATGGGTATAAATTTATCCGGAGGAATTAAACCCAGTTCAGGATTACTCCATCGAACCAGTGCTTCAACGCCATACAATGCCCCTTTACTGGCAATTTGTGGCTGATATACCATGTGAAATTCATGATTTTTTAGAGCAATATGCAATGCCTGCTCAATTTGTGAAGTTTGATATATTTGCTCTTTAAGTTCTCTGGTAAATATAAAATAATTACTTTTGCTATATTTGGCTTGATACATTGCTGTATCGGCTGCACTAAACAAGCTATCAAAGCTATCGCCATCAGCAGGATACCTGCAAATACCAATGCTGGCTCCGATAGTGAACTTGTAATTTTCTATGTTATAAGGTTTTGAAATTTCAGCTAAAACCTTGATGGCTATTTTATCCAGGTTCTTCTGTTTAACTTTTTTATACAGGATGATGAATTCGTCGCCTCCTTGTCTGCACACCAGACCTTCATCATTGAAGATAGAAACAAGGCGTTTTGCTACCTGTTTTAATATTAGGTCTCCATAGCTATGACCATAGCTATCATTGATGTTCTTAAAATTATCAAGATCCATAAAGATTACGCTAAAAGGTTCAGCTCCTTCACGTACCCATTTTGGTTCAGCATATTTTAAATATAATCGATTGCTCAAACCGGTCAGAAAATCCTGATTTGCCTGATTAATTAACTGCCGACGTTTAGCCTGTTCAATTCGGTTAATATAGAGAAAAAGAAAATAAATAATGCTAAATAGTGCCTGAACGGAAAAAGATAAGCCCTTAAAATATAAAGGAAAATCCGCTAAATGGAGGCATGAAGTTTTCTGGGGAAAGCTTATTTTGTGGTAAAATATAGCCTAAACCGTTCCCAATCACTAAAACTTCGAATAAAAAACTCCTATGCGCAACGTCTCAAGCCCTCAACTTCAGCTCGGCGAATTAGCCATCGCCGACATCAAAATAGACAGCCGATCCAGGGACGATATTCCTCAATTGTTGCAAGGGCTGCAATATCTCTATACGGACAAAACGCTTAGATCTGAGCTATTCAACGTACTGGAAAAAATAATCCCGCAAGAAACCAGTATCGAACACGGTCGACCTGGTATGGCATTATGGAGCATTCTGGTGATGGGCACTTTAAGACTCAACTTGAACTGTGACTACGACCGCCTGCTGGAGCTGGCAAACCAGCATAAAACCATCCGTCAAATGCTGGGGCATGGTTTGGTCGATGATGACGAAACCTACAGCCTGCAAACAATCCGGGATAACGTTCAAAAACTCACCCCGGAAATACTCGATGAAATCAATCAGATTGTGGTTCGCGCAGGCCAATCGTTAAAAAAAAAGAAACGCTGACAGCACGCTGTGACTCCTTTGTGGTCGAAACCGATGTCCATTACCCGACCGATATCAACCTGCTCTTTGATGCCCTGCGCAAGGTCATCCAACTCACGGCAGACTATGCGGAAAACAATGACATTATCGGTTGGAGGCAAAGCCAGTACAATATCAGGCAAGTGAAACGAGCCTATCGTAACGCCCAGCAAAAGAAACGTTCCACCTCACAGGATGAAACCAAGAAAATCCAACGAGATGAACTCATCGCCCAGGCCCATCGCGAATATGTCGACCAATGCCTGGTGTTGATCAAAAAAAGCCAGGCCACGTTAGCCGTCGCCATTCAGACCCCCAGCCTGACCACGCTTCTGCTCGCGCTGCAAATAGAAAGCTTTATTCAGCATGCGCAGCGTCAAATCGATCAAATAGAGCGACGCGTCCTGCAAGGGCAAAAAATTCCCCATGAAGAAAAAATCTTTTCCCTGTTCCAGCCGCATACCGAATGGATCAGCAAAGGAAAAGCCGGAGTACCGGTTGAGCTGGGCCTCAAGGTCTGTGTACTGGAAGACAGTCATGGATACATCTTGCACCATCGGGTGATGCAACATGAAACAGACAACCAGATCGCGCTGGAAATGATTACGGAAGCAAAGCGACAATACCCGGCATTAACCGCCTGCAGTTTTGACAAAGGATTCCACTCGCCCGAAAACCAGTTCGGATTGGCCGAACTACTGGATAAAGTCGTGCTGCCCAAAAAAGGGCGCTGCAACAAAAAAGAGCAAGAGAGGGAAAGTAGTGCTGAGTTTAGGCGCAGTAAAAAGAAACACTCAGCCGTAGAATCCTGCATTAACGCATTGGAAGTGCATGGGTTGGACAAATGTCTGGATCATGGACTGGACGGTTTCAAACGCTACGTAGCCTTAGCAGTGGTGGCGCGGAATATCCAGAAAATGGGTACTGAACTCATCAAGGAAAAACGTCTGCAGGAAGAGCGCGAAAAAAAACGGGCCTAAGATAGGTTCCAGAGTCAGAAAACGGTCAACAACAGGACAGCTGTTTTTGAAATTCACTAAATCATACCTACGTGGTTAAAAAACAACCACTTTTCAGATGGCGACAGTTTCGTCAAAAAAAGGGTTGGGGATTCCAATAGTGAAATAGTTAGAATTTTCTGAATTATTGCTTTTCCGTTCTGGCACTATCTAAGTGTCTCTCAAAATTTAATTAAAGAAACTTATATTGCTTTTATACTTTCAATATCGGACTCAGGTGAAATAACCATTTTATCAGCGTTTTTATGACAACCTTGTTGTAATAGCTTATGAATTTCTCCCGCAGGTAAAGGTTTAGAAAAATAATATCCCTGAATGAATTTACATCCCATTGCTTTCAGACGGTTTAGCTGATCACTTTCTTCCACGCCCTCAGCAATAAGGTTCATCTCAAAATCCCTTGCCAGTAACATCATGGTTTTCACCAGTTGCCGCCCTTTACCTTTCTCCCCCATATCCTGTACAAAGTCTTTATCAATCTTTAACGTATCAAAATCAAACTCATGTAAATATGTTAATGAACTGTAACCTTTGCCAAAGTCATCAACACTAATTTCAATACCCATTTCCTGTAATTCATCAATGACTTTCCCGCTTTTTTCTCGATTTATAATGACAGCCGTCTCAGTCACTTCACAATGAAGCAATTTGGGGTTAAAACGGGTATCCATCAGAATATTTTTTATATTCTCAACAATATCAGTTTGCACTAACTGTTTTCCTGAAAGGTTTACCGCCAGGCAAAAAGGATGACTATTTCCAAACTCCAGATTCCAGTCTCTTACCGAAGAACAAGCCTGTTTCATCACCCAGCTTCCAATATCATTGATTAAACCAGTATCTTCAGCAACCGGTATGAATATTTCAGGTGATATAAAACCAAGTTCTGGATGTTTCCAACGCAACAAAGCTTCATAGCCATAGATACAGTTTTTGCTGATATCGACAACAGGTTGGTAGTAAACTTCAAACTGCTTTTTTTCAATCGCAAAACGTAAATCATTTTCCATTTGCATAACCTGTTTTGCTTTTTCATGCATATCCTTATTGAAGATATCAACCCGCCCCCGGCCACTATCTTTAGCCCGGTAAAGCGCAATATCTGCATCTCTCAACATATCTTCGGCCTTAGAATAAACATTATTGCTTAAACAGACCCCAATACTCGCATTCACATAAAGCTCACCAATATCAGTTACGAAGGGTGATGTAAGCGATGAAAGAATTCGTTCTGAAATAAACACAGCTTCTCTTAAGCCTTCAATATCATCAAGCAGAAAAGTAAACTCATCCCCTCCTATTCGAGCAACACTATCAGC
>JABHSO010000217.1 GCA_018669845.1 Gammaproteobacteria bacterium
TGTTTGCCCATGATTTTTTAATTAAATTTATAACTTGAAGGTGAAAGGGCGTATTGTCAGGGCAAATAGTTTGCAAGACAAGCAAAACCCTCCTTTCATTTTGTGCCAACAACTTGTAATATCCGCATTCGATTTTTGTCTTCATAAAAATTTATGTAGACGGATCTTGTTTATGGTGACCGGTATCGGTTCCCCCGCGACGATTATCTGTAAATCCGCCAGGCCTGGAAGGGAGCAACGGTAGCAGGGACATTGGGTGCCGGGGTGCGCTGACGCCGGTTGCCACCCAAATTTTTAGTCGCTTTAATTAAGAGACTATTCACCACGAAGCTCACGAAGAGCACGAAGGAAAATACAATTAAAGGATATAAAACTCAGTTATCCTTTTGTTGAACTGATTGGCCGGGTAGCAATTAAAAATAACTTCTTCGTGTACTTCGTGAGCTTCATGGTAAAAAACTTTAAATACATATTTAACTAAAAAACTTGGAGCAAACTGAGTAATTTATGAGTTATCAGGTATTAGCGCGCAAATGGCGTCCTAAAAATTTCACTGAAATGGTCGGTCAGCAACATGTACTGCAGGCTTTGGTGAATGCGCTTGATAGCGAACGGTTACATCATGCCTACCTGTTTACCGGTACTCGCGGCGTTGGTAAAACAACTATTGCTCGTATATTTTCCAAATCTCTTAATTGTGAAAAAGGTATTAGCTCAAATCCCTGTGGTGAGTGTGCTTCCTGTCAGGAAGTCGATGAGGGGCGTAGTGTTGATCTGATTGAAATTGATGCTGCTTCACGCACCGGTGTCGATGACATGAGAGAGCTGCTGGATAATGTTCAGTATGCACCTACTCGAAATCGCTTCAAAGTGTATCTGATTGACGAAGTTCATATGCTGTCCAAGCATAGCTTTAATGCGTTGTTGAAAACTCTTGAAGAACCTCCTGAACACGTTAAATTTTTACTCGCGACGACTGATCCTCAAAAATTACCGGTCACGGTATTGTCCCGCTGCTTGCAGTTTAATTTAAAGCGTATGTCTCCTGCTCAGATTGAAGGGCATTTGGCAGAACTGTTAACTCAGGAAAAGATTGAATCTGAACAACAGGCTTTGATGCTATTAGCACATGCTGCTGATGGCAGTATGCGAGATGCCTTGAGTTTACTGGATCAGGCCATTGCCTATACTGGCAGTGACGTGAAAACAGAAGCGGTTGAATCAATGCTGGGTGCTATTTCTCAGGATTACCTGATTCGAATTCTGGAAACCTTAATCTCGCAGGATGCTTCTGCATTATTGGCAACAACACGCCAGTTAATTGAAAGAAACCCAGATTATCAGCGTGTATGTTCTGACCTGATACAGGTTTTACATCAAATGGCTCTGTACCTCAGTGCCGTAAAAATAGAGCCTGAAGATAGCGTAATGAAGCAGTCTATTATGGATTGTTCGAGCAGCTTGTCAGCCGAGGAAGTTCAGCTGTATTACCAGATAATTTTACAGGGCCGTAAAGATCTTGATATTTCACCCGATCAGGCGCTGGGTTTTGAAATGCTAATGTTGCGTTTACTGGCTTTTTCTCCTCAAATTGGTGAAGAAAACAGTAACCCGGTGGAAAAAAAAAGCCTGTAATTCGACCAGTCGTTAAACCCGCTGTTGTTACAAAAACAGTAGATAGCCAAATACCTCCTAAAGAAGTAACCCTGCTCAAATCGAATGAACCTGTAGAAAATACGGCTGCAGTCGTTCCCATTCGACCTCCGGTTGAAAAGCCACCTGAACTGGAAAAGCCCGTCAAAAAAGAAATTGAGAGAGGTACTCAAACTGTTGAAACCACCAGAGTTGCTGATGATTCCTTAAACTGGTCAGAAATGGCTTTTGATCTTGAACTGGATGGTCTGGCGAGACAGCTGGCGATGAATTGTGTGGTGGATACTTATAGTGATAATCAGCTATGTCTGATTTTTCTACCGGAACTTGAAGTGATGCTTAAGCCTGATGTTGAAGCTCAAATAAAGCAGGCGATAGAACATAAACTTGGGGTATCATTAAAACTTGAATTTAGAAGGTCTGCTTCCTTAGATTGTGAAACCCCACATGAAGCTGACGTTAGAAAGCAGGAGCAACATCGCCAACAGGTCATACAGTCGATAAAGCTGGATCCTATGGTGATGCAACTTAAAACTGTTTTCGGTGCAGAATTAATTGAAAATAGTGTGGTAAAGATTAAATAAATATTCACCACGAAGAACACTAAACACACGAAGAAAGGACCTGGAGTAATTAAGCAGTTCTATAAAATATTAGAATGCATTTTGCCTGTTTTTTCTTCGTGCTCTTCGTGAGCTTCGTGGTAATGATATTTCTGTTAAAGAATGTTATAAATAATTGAGGTGATTTTATGAAAGGTGGTTTAGGAAATATTATGAAGCAGGCGCAAAAAATGCAGGAAGATATGCAAAAAGCGCAGGCTGATCTGGCGAATATTGAAGTGACCGGTGAAGCCGGTGGCGGCATGGTCAAGGTGGTGATGAAAGGAACCCATGAAATAAATAGAGTAAATATTGACTCGACATTAATGTCAGATGACAAAGAAATGCTTGAGGATTTAATCGCTGCTGCCATGAATGATGCAGTACATAAAATAGCCAAACAAAATAAAGATTCGATGGCTGATATGACAGCAGGTTTAAACTTGCCACCGGGTTTTAAATTACCTTTTTAATTTATTATGTCATCCTCCACGTCACTGGATAAACTGATTGATGCACTGTGCTGTCTGCCAGGAGTTGGTCGTAAATCGGCGCAACGAATGGCGTTGTACCTGATTGATAAGAATCGACAGGGTGCCAGCGAAATTGCTTCTAGTTTATCTGAAGCATTGGAAAAGGTTCAGCACTGCGAGTTGTGTCGTAATTTTTCTGATGAGCCTCAATGTAATATTTGTAACAACCCGAAGCGTCAGGAAGACCTGTTGTGTGTTGTCGAAACACCGGCCGATGTGATGGCTATCGAAGCATCCGGTAGTTTTCAGGGTAAATACTTTGTTTTGTTAGGAAAATTATCGCCGATAGATGGGATTGGCCCGGATGAACTGGGTCTGGATATTCTCAGAAAAAGGTTAGGGTTGGAACGCATTAAAGAAATTATTCTGGCAACAAACCCGACGATTGAAGGTGAAATTACCGCTCAATATATTGCTGATATTGCCTCAGAATATAATATTCAAACAAGTCGGATAGCGCATGGAGTGCCAGTCGGGGGAGAGCTTGAATATGTTGATAGTGGAA
>JABHSO010000220.1 GCA_018669845.1 Gammaproteobacteria bacterium
GAATCCCCTGATAGGGTTTTGGGTACTAATGAAGATATCGCCCGAATATTACATACTATCAGGAACCTTTCAGAGGTTACTCAAGGTAATATTAATTATGAGGCTGAAACCGTTGAATGTAATTACAGTGATGAGAGAATTATTCGTCGATGGAGGGCGGAACAAGCAGTCCTAGAAAGATAAACATCAACCCCGTTACGGTTCGCCCTGGCGGGTTTTCCTCCCTCCTCTGGTAATGTTTCTTTGTATTCTTAATACTTGCCACTCTCCCTTTGTGTGTAATTTGACACTGTGAATTCATGGTGAATCGTTACACACATAATTACACACAAACCTCTCAAAGCCCTTGCGTATAAGGGTATATCAAATATTGCCCATGCAAACGAATAGAACTTTTATTGTTTTTTTGTTGCTCATGATTTAATCAACTAATGTTAAAAAATGACGAAAAAAAAGCCGCATCTAGTGCGGCTTTTTTAGCAACTTATTGATTTACAATAAGTAAATATGGTGCCCGGGGCCGGAATCGAACCGGCACGGCCGTTAAGCCGAGGGATTTTAAGTCCCTTGCGTCTACCAATTTCGCCACCCGGGCATGAAATCAGGATAATCTTTTAAAATGATTTTTGCTACAGGTTCTACTTTTACCCTATAGACAAACTAAGTCATGGTAATTTCTTAGTAACGTATGGAGGCTGATGGCGGAATCGAACCGCCGTCCACGGCTTTGCAGGCCGCTGCATAACCACTCTGCCAACCAGCCAAATACAGTTACGTTTATTACTTTCATCTTAAAGTCAGAAAAAAGCCCCGATAAATCGGGGCCTGTAATCTGGAGCGGGAAACGAGATTCGAACTCGCGACCCCAACCTTGGCAAGGTTGTGCTCTACCAGCTGAGCTATTCCCGCGAAAGAGGCGATATTTTAGCGATTAAGCAAAATCTGTCAAGCTTAAACTACTCTTTTTATTTAGTTTTTTCAGTATTTATTTTTGCTAACAATTAACTATGACTTGACATTACCGGCCATGCAGCTTTTAAGTATAAAATCATTGAATACAAGGTTAAAAAAGCGGCCAGATAATATAAACCGAGCCCAATCTCATATACCGGTAAACCAAATAGAGGCTGATGATATATCATTAAAATCAGTGAAATTAATTGTGCAGTTGTTTTGGCTTTACCAATAAAGCTAACTTTAATAGTAGCCCTGCTTCCCAGTTCAGCCATCCACTCTCTTAAAGCTGATACAGTTATTTCCCGGCTAATGATAATGATTGAAGGAATAGCCACCCACGGTGATGGATTTACTTCTACTAATAAGATGATGGCTACTGCAACCATTAACTTATCTGCTACCGGGTCTAGAAAAGCACCAAATGCGGACTCCTGATTTAATACTCTTGCAAGATAACCATCAATCCAGTCAGTAATACTGGCTAAAGTAAAAATTAGAGCTGCAGCGGTGTAGGCCCATGGTAAGGGTAAATAAAATACAACCACAAAAACTGGAATCAGAAATATGCGGAATAAAGTGATTATAGTGGGGAGTGTTAGTTTCATATGAGATGCTATTGGCTATCCGTGGAAACTATCATATATCACCTGTGCGGTCTCTCGATTTATGCCTTTTATTTGTATTAATTCCTGGATGCCTGCTGATTTCACACCCTGCAAACCTCCAAATTTCTGTAATAAAAGTTGCCGCCTTTTAGCCCCTATTCCATGGATGTCTTCCAGTCGTGAGGTTTTCCGGGTTTTGGCTCTTGCTTTTCTGTGACCTGTTATCGCAAAGCGGTGGGCTTCGTCCCTTATTTGCTGAATTAATAAAAGTGATGGGGAGTCCATTGCAATATTCAAGTTATTATAATTCTCATCCAGAATACTTTCATAACCTGATCGTCTTGAAGCACCTTTTGCAATACCAATAACCCTGAGAGTAGATTTGATTTCAAAAATATCTAATGCTTCTAGCACATCTAATGCACTGTGTAACTGCCCTTTTCCACCATCAATAAAAATGATATCGGGTAGCAATTCTGGCTGCTGCTTTAATTTATCATAGCGTCTGGTTAATACCTGTCGCATCGCTGCGTAATCATCGCCTTGCTGAATATCTCTAATATTATATATTCGATATTCGGATTTTATAGCACCTTCCTGACCAAACACGACACAGGATGCTTTTGTCGATTCCCCCATTGTATGGCTAATATCAAAGCACTCCATTTTCTGTGGGGCTTCCTGTAGGTTAAGTTCTTCAATCAGAGATTGGTAGCGTTTGTTCAGATTACTGGCTGATAAAAGATGTCGCTGTAGTGATTCCTGAGCATTTTTAACGGCCATTTCCAAAGCGTATTTTCGCTTCTCACGAACTCTTGATTTTATGCTGATTTTACTCAGTGCAATGTCACTGAGTGTATGTTCTAGCAAGGATTGACTCTCTAATGTTTCATTCACTATTATTTCATTTGGAACTGGGTGTCTTGAGTAATGCTGTATTAGAAATGTTTCCAGTATATCGGAAGGAGTTGAATCTAATTTAATTCGGATAAAAAAAGGTTTATTGCCCAGAGAGGTTCCACTTCGGATCATGAACACCTGGATGCAACTGTAATCCTGTTTAATAACACAGGCAATTATGTCAATGTTCGAATTAAAACCGGTTACAAATTGTTTTTCATTGGCTCTACGTAACTGCTCAATGTTGTCACGATATTCAGCTGCTTTTTCAAACTCCAATTTTGCTGATGACTGCTCCATTAATTTCACCTGATCAGAAATGAGAGTCTCATTTTTCCCTTTTAAAAACAGTTCAGCCTGTTTGATTTGCAGTTGATATTGATCCTTCGTTACATAACCGACACAGGGTGCAGTACAACGCTTAATCTGGTATTGCAGACAAGGTCTACTTCGGTTTTTGAACATTGAATCTTCACAATTTCTTAACTTAAAAATACGTTGAAGATGATGAATGCTGTATCGAATTGCACCTGCACTTGGGAAAGGGCCGAAAAACTGCCCTTTACTCGCTTTAGTGACTCCTCTATATACTTTTAGTCGAGGATAATCATGAAAAGTTAGCTGAATATAGGGGTAACTTTTATCATCTCGAAATAGAATGTTATATCTGGGGTTAAGATTTTTAATCAGATCATTTTCAAGAATTAGTGCTTCACTTTCTGTGCGAGTATTTATGACTTCTATGGCACAAATATGACTGACAAGAGATTGAGTTTTGGGGGATAAACCTGTGCTTCTAAAGTAGCTTGATAATCTTTTTTTTAAATCTTTGGCTTTACCTACATAGATAACCTGATTATGTTTATCGAACATTCGATAAACACCAGGTAAGCTATTTACAGATTGTAAATAAGATTTATGATCGAATTGAGTAGGTAAGTCCGTAGAGGAAATGTTCATAAACTGAACAAAAATATTACTTTTTAAGCTTCAGGTTGTTCGGACTGAGAAAACTCGACCATACCCTGTTCTACAGCAATTTTTATCAGGTCAACTTCATTATGTGCATTCAGTTTTTCTAACAGTCTTGACCTGTAAGTACTGACTGTTTTAGGACTCAGGCACAATTTTTCTGAAATTTCAATATTCGATAAACCATGAGAAATCATTAGCATCACCTGAAATTCACGGCGTGATAATTTATCCACAGGGTTTTCACTGTTTCCAGGTAATAACGAGAGTGCCAATTGTTGAGCTATTCGTGGTTCTATATATGAACCACCATTATTCACCTGTTTAATTGCGAGTATCATTTCGTTGATATTGCATTCTTTGGTGAGATAACCTTTTGCTCCAATTTCAAGCAACCGCTTGGGGAAAGTTTGTTCAGTATGAATAGTCAGAATAATGATTTTTTGTTCAGGATCACGTTGGAGTATCCGTCTGGAAGCCTCTACTCCCCCTATTCCGGGCATATTCACATCCATTAAAATAACGTCAGGATTAAGTTCTTGAGAGAGGATTAAACTGGCTTCGCCTGAATCAGCTTCACCGATTATTTCAACCTGTTGACTATCTTCCAGTAATCTTTTAATGCCCGTTCTAACGAGCGCATGGTCATCCGTTAATAGTACTTTTATCATTTTATGACCCAAAAAATAGTATGGGGATAATTATAGCAGAGTATCTTACTTTATGTAGTCCATGTTTTGTAAGGATTGGAAACTAGTGATAAATTTATGTATTTAGGATCTTTAGATACCTCTTGACCAGCCCAGTCGGGCATCATGAAAGCTTCATCTTCATGTCCAAGTTCGATTTCAGCGACAATCAATCCCTCATTGTCTTCCAGGAACTCATCAATTTCCCAAACATGCTGATCTATTTTTACTAAATGTCGTTTTTTTATGACAGGGCTTCCCATGCACATATATTTGAGCATGAATTCAGCATCGTGTAAGGGTATTTCGTATTCAAATTCGTGACGACGTATATCCATCGTCATCGACTTACTACTGATAAATCCACTCTCATTTGAAACACGGACACGTAATGAGGCTTTTTCAGTATTACAAAAATAAGCCTGTTTAATTTGAAGTGTTTTATAAACCTGATCACGCCAGGATTCAGAAGTGACTAAAAATTTACGTTCAATTTCGTAAGCCATAATTAATCAGGGGGTATTAAAATCTTAATAAAGATGAACCCCAGGTAAACCCACCACCAAACGCTTCCAGCAATAACATTTCACCTTTTTTAATACGACCATCACGTACGGCTGTGTCAAGTGCTAAAGGTACAGATGCTGCTGAGGTATTCCCGTGTTCATTTACCGTCACTACAACATGATCGGTATGCATTTTAAGTTTTCTTGCAGTGGCATGAATAATTCGAAGGTTAGCCTGGTGAGGCACTAACCAGTCAACATCTGATTTTTCCAGATTATTTGCTTCAAGGGTTTCATCCACTATTCTTCCGAGTGTATTTACCGCCATCTTGAAAACTTCATTACCTTTCATTTCAATCTTGGTATTTACTTCGTTCATTTCTTCAAATCCCTGAGAGATGCCGTATGGCACGCGCAACAGACCTTCGTAATCACCATCTGCATGTAAATGAGTCGATAATATTCCTGTTTCATCATCTGCTTCCAGAATAACTGCGCCAGCACCATCTCCAAACAATACACAAGTTGTACGATCTTCCCAGTTAAGTAGTCTTGATAGTGTTTCAGCGCCAACCACCAGGGCTTTTTTAGCACTTCCTGTTTTAATAAATTTTTCAGCAATGCCTAAAGCATAGATAAAACCGGTACACACTGCCTGTACATCAAAAGCTGCACACCCGTGAATATCTAGCCTGGATTGAAGCAGGCAAGCTGTGCTCGGAAAGATACGATCAGGAGTAGTAGTTGCGACGATGATTAAATCGATTTCATCAGGATTTATTCCTGCTGCTTCGATAGCATGCCTGCTAGCCCTTTCGGCCAGATCTACTGTAGTTTGACCCTCAATGGCAAAATGACGCTTTTCTATACCAGTTCTTGTACGAATCCATTCATCGGATGTATCGACCATTTTTTCAAGATCGAAGTTGGTTATTACATTTTCGGGTAAAAAACTACCCGTACCGGTAATACGTGCATACGTCATACAGTTACTTCCTCATTATTTTGAAGATATTGTTCAATTTCTTTATTTATTCTGTCAGGTACTGATTTATCAATTTCAATAATGGCAATTTTAATGGCATTTAAAAAAGAATCGACATCAGCGCCACCATGACTTTTGATGACAATACCGTTTAAACCCAGCAAGCTCGCACCATTATACTGTTTAGGGTCGAGTGTATGGCGTACAGCTTTTAGGACTGGCATCGCAACCAGTGCAGCCATTTTAGTAAAGATATTCTTTTTAAAGGCAGCTTTCAAAACACTATTAACCATTGAAGCGAGTCCCTCTGCGGTTTTCAGGGATACATTGCCCACAAATCCATCTGAAACAACAACATCTACCGTACCTGTATAAATGTCATCACCTTCAATAAAACCTTTATAGTTAAGCGAGGTTTTTTCAATCAGGGCATTCGCTTTTTTGACAGTTTCATTACCCTTTATAGCTTCAGATCCAATATTTAAAAGACCTACTGTCGGGTTAGAGGTTTCATCAACTGATTGAGCCAGAACTGACCCCATTACGGCAAACTGTAAAAGGTGCTCAGCACTGCAATCTATATTAGCCCCAAGATCAAGCATGTGTGTATGACCATGAGTTGTCGGTAAAGAAGTACAGATTGCCGGACGATTTATACCGGGAATTGTTTTCAGAACAAATTTACTGGTTGCCATTAATGCCCCTGTATTTCCAGCACTGACACAGGCACCAACTAAACCTTCTTTAACCAGGTTTATTGAAACACGCATGGAAGAATCTTTTTTCTTTTTGAGTGCTATTGCTGGGGATTCATCCATACCAACAACCTGAGAAGCATGATGAACGCTTAAACGGGGTTCATTGGTTAAATTGAGTTCTTTTAATAGTGGCTCCAGAAGTTCCTGTTGTCCTACTAAAACGAGTTCAATATCCTTTGAGAACTTCAATGCTCTTTGAGCAGCAAGAACAGTCACATCAGGGCCAAAATCGCCACCCATAGCATCTATAGATATTTTCTTTATTGACATTTTTTTAGATACAAATAAATACGGGCGGTTAGTGCCGCCCGTATATAGAATAAACTGGTGCCTTATTTAAGGACATTAGTATCGAGTGAAATCATTTGTTTCTCTGCTGATTCTAACCTTCTTAAAAGAGCTTAACTTACTCGTCGTCTTCAACGTCAATTTTATCTTCTACTACTTTACGACCACGATAAAAACCATCAGCACTGATGTGATGACGCAGATGAGTTTCACCAGTAGTAGATTCTACAGAAAGAGTAGGACCTGATAGTGAGTCATGAGAACGTCTCATTCCCCGGCGAGAAGGTGTTTTACGATTTTGTTGAACTGCCATGCTTATCTCCAAAAATATTAATCATTAATTCAATACTAAAAAACTTTACCTATTCGTTAATATGGTAAAGATTTAAATGTTATTTACTTTTCAATGCTTCTAACACTGAAAAGGGGTTGACCTTTTCAACAACCATTTCTTCATCAGAATCTGGTTGCCAGTTTTTATTACAGGTTGAATCTTCATGCATCGATATTAGAGGTAGAGCCAAAATTAACTCATCCTCAATAACTTCAAACACATCCAGATAACCTTCATCGGTATAAACCGTATCTATTTGGAAAGACTGCACATCTTCTTCAGTGGCATCAATCAATAGATGAAAATCCAGGTCGATGGGATGAACCATCGGTTCAAGGCATCGTTGACATTCAACGAGCAACTCAGTGTCCAAATGCCCTTTTATAGAGGGGTGCTGATAGACATCAGTAGAAAACTCAAAAGTTACCTTCAAATCAGCTTCTTCAGATAAAATCAGGCTACATAATCTAGCTAGTTTTGATAACTGAAAAGAGCCTGAAAGTAGACTATTTTGACCGAGTTCTTTAGACACCCGGTAAACCTGTTGTAACTTGCCTTGCATAAACGCGCGATTTTACCTGTTTTTTCTGGTGTATGTCTATGCTTAATAGTTTGAAAAAGCTAGAATTTTTGCCAAATAAAAGAATTTTATAATATACTTACCCGAAATCCTGCTTTTATGACTCCTTATGTCCAATTCTTCTTTGATTCTTGCATCCAGTTCACCTTTTCGAAAAGAGCTATTATCGCGATTACATTTACCTTTTGACACTATATCCCCCGATATCGATGAAACTCAAAAGGCCGTTGAAAACCCGGAACAATATGTCAGCCGTTTAGCTGAAGAAAAAGCACTAGAAGTAGCCCGTCACCACAAAGATTCAATTATCATAGGTTCTGATCAATGTGCCTACTTAAATGGTCAAATACTCGGTAAACCAGGCTCACATGAAAATGCAGTCAAACAATTACAACAGGCTCGCGGTCAGGAAGTAGTATTTTATACTGGTTTATCGGTTATGCAGTTATCCAGTGGTTTTAGTCAGGTTGATTGCATTCAGTACAAAGTAGGATTCAGAGAACTAACAGATAGACAGATAGAGCACTATTTAACCACTGAAAAACCTTATAACTGCGCCGGCAGTTTCAAATCTGAAGCCTATGGCATTAGCCTTTTTAGCTACATGTCAGGAGATGACCCTACTTCTATCATCGGCTTACCACTAATTCGACTAATTGCAATGCTTGAAGCTGCTGGAATAGAAGTGGTTTAAAAACTATCAGACAGTCCGTCAGCCCAGTGAATAGCCTGCAGGTATATATCAGAAAGCTCAGTTAAGCCCAGTTCCCCAAAACTGACCAGGCCAAAATCATTTCTCTCCATTGATAACGTGCAGTTAAGAGCTTCTCCGAATATTCCTTTCTGCTCCAATAAGGCAGACATTGAATCCTCTGAAAGGGGCAATTCTTTCAGCAAAACATCTAACGGTTGATCCATCATTGCATCCAGTGAAGAAAATAAACCCACTGTAAAAAAACTATCCGGTTTAGCAAGCCCCATGGATTTACCCAGTAGTTCGCAGCACCTGGCCCTGACAAGAGCCGTGGTTCCAAGTTCTACAGGTTTAGTGGAACCTGCTGCCAAAGCCATGATAGTTACCCAGTTTTTGATTGTCGATAAACCGAGTAACACGACAGCCTGCTGGATAGAATCCACTTTAGTTCTCAAACCACTAACAGGTGAATTTATAAACTTTAAGACCTTATGACTCAATGAAACATCAGTGCTTATTATCTTGCTCAGCTCATCCACTTCTACTTCTGGATCATTAACTCTGGCAACCAGATTAAGAACAGCCAACTGATTTGGACTAATGGATTTAGCCGTTATAACTTTGGGTTTAGAGAAAAAATAGCCCTGAAAGTAATCAAAGTTAAGCTCTTTTAAAAACTCAAACTCTTCATAAGTTTCGACTTTTTCAGCCAGTAACTTTAAATTATAAGATTTTAATTTTTTTACATGCTTTATAATTTCTTCATTATTTAGAGCGGTAATATCTATTTTAATAATGTCTGAAATAACTATAAAAGGATCAAACTTGCTGTCATAAATAAAATCATCTAGAGCGATTGTAAAACCTCTCTTTTTTAATAATGTTAATGCATTAATAATTTCATCAGTTGGCTCAATATCCTCTAAAACTTCGAGAACCAGTTGATCAGCCGGTGCAAGCAATATCAAGTCAGGATTAGAAAGAAATGTTTTTGTGAGATTAATAAAAGCCTTGTTAGACCCAACTAAATTTTCCAGGCCAATATCAACAAAACAGTTCATTAAAACCTGGGAAGTTGCACTATCACCATCAATTACCCGTGCATCTGATGACTTACCATCATTCCTAAATAATAACTCATACGCAAACACATTCATGTTTTGATCGAAAATAGGTTGTCGACCGATAAATATGTCTGCCATGTAGAGTACCTGTTAGTGGTTAAAATATTAAGTTTGCAGAATTCCCATGAGAACTGAATCAACTGCGTTGCTGTTTTTAATTAATGTAGTTCAAAAAGGGATATTAGAAATTATTCTATTCAGAATTGACTAACTTACATATAGCAACTAAAGCCCTGTATTCTCTGTATAACAAATCTCTGGGCTACTTTCTAATAGCTTATATAAATGAGCCCAGAGATTATATATGGAGTGTAGTTATAGATTTTAATTTTGGTAGTAAAAGAATTATAAAATACTTAACTTATTTCCCAGTTGTGTCGTAAAAGCATGACTAAATGCAGCTCCCACGCGTTCAGCCAATCTATCAAGTAAAAGATCTTTAGATGTGAAATCCACGATATCCTCTTCTTCTATAACATTACGGGCTATATATTCACTGCTGCCATAACCATCAACAAGCCCTAGTTTTATAGCTTCTTCTCCAGACCAGATTAATCCACTGAACAAACCGGGTTGATCTTTTAAACGATCTCCACGACCTTCTTTAACTGCGGTTATAAAGTGTTGATGAACCTGATCCAGCATATCCTGCAAATGCTGTTTCTGTTTTTCATTTGATGGTAAGAATGGATCCATTAAGCCCTTATTCTCTCCAGCTGTTAACAGGCGTCTCTCAATACCCATTTTTTCTATTAAGCCAACAAGTCCAAAGCTATCCATTCTCACACCAATTGAACCTACAAGACTCGATTTGTTAACATAAATTTTATCCGCAGCTGAAGCTACAAAGTATCCGCCAGATGCGGCAATGTCTGAAACAACAACATACATGGGTATGTCTTCATGTTCTTTTCTAAGACGTTTAATTTCATTATAAATATCTGATGATTGAACCGGTGAACCGCCAGGAGAGTTTATCTCCAGAATGACTCCAGCAGTATCCTCATCTTCAAAAGCCTTCTGCAATCCATTGATGATATTTTCAGCACTGGCTTTTTCTCCACTAGCAATAACACCAGGCATTTTAACCAGGGCAGTATGCTTTCCTGAACCATCCTTTTCTACTTTCAGCACATCAAAGTCATTGATATCAACAGTCAGTAATAAAAGTGGTGTTAAATATAAAAATGTAAGAAGAATAAAAAATATACGCCAGCGACGCCCACGTCTTTGTTCATTGATGGCAGCAAATGCCAACCTTTGTACGATAGCTTCATATTCCTTTTTTGATTCGTCTGCTACTCTTTGAGTTACATCAATAGTATCAGTATAAGCGGTGTCTTTTTGGCTCATATATATTCTCCTTAGACGTATTGAGACAACTGGTTTATTGCATCAATAAAATGAGTTGGATTACTATTTTCAAGGTGCTTTTTATCGTGCATTCCATAAGTCACTGCAATTGAATCCATTTTAATGTTATTAGCCATGTCCATATCGAAACTGGTATCTCCAACCATAATGGCCTTACTGGATTCCAGATCAAGATCGGTCAGTATTTCATCCAACATTAGCGGATCAGGTTTTGAGCGAGTTTCATCGGCACAACGAGTTATATGAAAGAAAGGTTCAAGCCCGGAAGACTGTAAAGCCATGTCTAGTCCATGTCGCCCTTTTCCGGTCGCAACTGCCAGGTAATAGCCATGGGCATGCAGATCTTTAATGACATCGGCAACACCATCAAATAATTCTGAGGCAGCTGTAGTTTCCTTGAAAAAATGAGTGCGGTAGCCATCGGCAACACGCTGGATAGTTTCTTTAGCAAGATTGGGAAACAGCACTTCAATAGCTTTAGAAAGACTTAAACCAATGATATGCCGTATATTTTGCACAGTAGGCATGGATAAACCTTCATCGCTAATCGCCATTTGCAGGGTTTGTATGATATGTGCTTCCGAATCAATAATCGTTCCATCCCAGTCGAAAATTATTAAGTCGTATTTTTTATTAGTCATTAAACGGTACTTCTAATCCAGTTAAAGTTTATAAATATTTAATGATGGGGGTTCTGTTTTAATTTTTTGAACTCCCAGGGTTCCGGTGCTTTTATAAGCAAACTCTTAGTATGGTCATTTTCTGGAATTTCAAGCTCTGCAGCATGTAAAAGTAAACGACTACCCGATATTTTTTTTATTAACTTATCAAATAATCTGTCTCCGTACTTCTGGTCTCCCCCTATTTCATGGTTTTGAGACTTACAGTGCACTCTAATCTGGTGTGTTCTACCGGTTAACAGTCTTATTTTTAATAAGCTGTAATCAACTCCATTTTTTGAAAACAAAGTGACTTCTTTAATTTTCGTGTGAGCCTGCTGACCACGTTCATCAACAAAAACCTTTCTTTCGCCGTTGGACATGGTTTGTTTTAACAGAGGGAGCTGGATGTCTTTAACTGATCTATCCCAGTGACCTTTTACTATAGCGAGGTAGGTTTTGGTTAACTTCTGTGATTTGAATAAGTTTTGCATAGCCAGCAAACCTTGTCTTGTCTTGGCAAATAGCAGGCACCCACTGGTATCTCTGTCGAGACGATGTACCAGTTCAATATCACTATTTCTTAACTCTCTTAGAACATCGATAGCACCATAACGTAAGCCTGAACCTGAATGAACGGCCAGCCCTGATGGTTTATTTAAAATAATAATACTTTTATTTTCAAATAAAATGGCGTCATTGACCTTTACCAGTAGATCTTGAGGAATAACAACGGGCGTATCGTCAGTTGGTTCAAGTTTTACAGGTGGGATTCTGACCCTGTCACCAATGCACAATTTATATTCAGGTTTGATTCTTTTTTTATTAACTCTCACCTCACCTTTACGAATAATTCGATAAAGACGACTACGAGGTAAGTTTTTTAAAGTTTTAATAAGAAAGTTGTCAATTCTCTGTCCCTCCTGGGATTCAGTAATATCAACAAACTGAACTTTAGAATTCATTTTTTAGTTTCACTTTAATTTGATGCCCGATTAATTGTGAGCGGTTCTATGAAGGTTTTTTCAGGATTTTATAGAATAATCATACTAATGATTGCAGATAGCCAACAGTATTGATATATTTACAAGTTGTTGTGATCCACCCTATAAGAAAATTTTTCTTAGGTAAAATATATAATATTGGCACATCACACAGATTTTTTTTCGTAAATGCGAAATATTTAAATATACGCCTTTACGATTTTCGACCTTTCAATATATAAAGGTCATAGTTTAACCTAATCGCTATGTACAGTCTCATAATTATCCATCTGTTTATAGAACTCTTATTTAATGTTAAATCGTTGGTGACTACACCACGTCCATTGGTTCAAAATCAGACAAATCATGCCCCTTCGCGCTATTTAAAGCGCGTTAGCTGTACTTTGCGCTTTACTCAAGGCAAATCAATCAATGAAAAGAATTTTAATCAATGCCACTCAGGCAGAAGAATTACGCGTGGCCATGGTCAATGGTCAGCTGTTATACGATCTAGATATAGAAGTTCCTTCTAGGGAACAGAAAAAATCAAATATCTACAAAGGTGTTATTACCCGAGTAGAACCCAGTCTCGAAGCCGCTTTTGTAAACTATGGCGCTGAACGTCATGGCTTTCTTCCATTTAAAGAAATATCCCGTAACTATTTTGCCAAAGATGCAAAAAGTGAAAACGGTCGATATAATATTAAAGATGCTGTTAAAGAAGGCCAGGAAATAATCATCCAGGTTGAAAAAGAAGAACGCGGAAATAAAGGCGCAGCATTAACCAGTTTCATCAGTCTTGCAGGTCGCTTTTTGGTCGCCATGCCTCAAAACCCACGTGCTGGTGGCGTTTCCCGACGAATCGAAGGTGAAGAACGTGATCATATTAGAAAAGTCATGTCTGAACTCGACATGCCAAAAGGTATGGGTGTTATTGCTCGTACTGCAGGTGTTGGTCGCAGTACTGAAGAAATGCAGTGGGACCTCGACTATTTAAATCAATTATGGTCCGCTGTAGAACAAGCTGCCAGTGAAAAAGCTGCCCCCTTCCTTATTTACCAGGAAAGTGACATCGTCATTCGGGCTTTAAGAGATCATTACAAATCAGATATCGGTGAAATCATCATCGATTCACAGACTGCATTCGATCGTGCACATGAGTTTATGTCCATGGTCATGCCTAATGCGCTGCATAAACTGAAAAAGTTTGATGACAGTTTACCTTTGTTTAATCGTTATCAAATTGAAAATCAAATCGAATCAGCATTTGCTCGAGAAGTAACACTCTCTTCAGGCGGCGCTATCGTTATCGACCATACAGAAGCTCTCATTTCAATTGATATAAACTCAGCCCGAGCAACCAAAGGCAGCAATATTGAAGACACTGCTTTAAATACTAACCTGGAAGCAGCCGATGAGATTGCTCGTCAGTTACGGATTCGTGATTTAGGTGGTCTGGTAGTAATTGATTTCATTGACATGATGAAAAACAAGAATCAACGTGAAGTTGAGCAACGATTACGCAATGCTGTTTACGAAGATCGAGCGCGTGTTCAAATCGGTCGGATATCACGTTTTGGTTTACTTGAAATGTCACGCCAACGCCTACGTCCATCCATTGGAGAATCCAGCCAGATAGTGTGCCCTCGTTGTTCCGGTCAAGGCAGTATTCGCGACATAGAATCATTATCACTTTCTGTCTTAAGGTTACTGGAAGAAGATGCTCTCAAAGAGAATACAGGTCGAATTGTAGCCAGGTTACCCGTTGAGTGTGCTACTTACCTGCTTAACGAGAAACGCACAAAGTTAGCTGAAATTGAAGATAGGAATAAAGTTCATTGCGTTATCGTTCCAGATCCTAATCTCGAAACACCTCATTTCGAAATAGAACGCGTACGTGATAATGATACACTTCGTCATGAATCAAGTTACAAAAGCTCTTATGAGATGGCTTCTGAAGATGCACCCAGTTACACCCCCGAAGCAAATAAAGCTTCTCCTGTAGCAACCCAAACGGCCGCTGTTCAACGTATAACGCCCCCTGCCCCTAAACCGCAAGCTATTGTTCCCGAAGAGAAGGTCAAAGAGGCCGGCATTATTAGCAAGGTAATTAGTGCTATTTTTGGATCTACTGAGAAAGAAGAAGAGACAAAGCAACCTGAAAGAAAGCAGAATACCAACCGAAATCGTCGACCTAATAATCGTAATCGAAATCGATCCTCACAAAACAGGAATCGTAACAACCAGAGGAATAATCAAAAAAACACTCAGGATAATGCACAGGCTGGCACTCAGAAAAACCAGAAAAGTCAGAGAAACCAGAAAAATACTCAGCAAAACAGCCAGAGAAAAAACACAACTGACGCTAAAACCAATGTTTCTCCAGCTGAAGATTCAAATAAACAGCCACAGCAGGATAATAAAGCCGACAATCAAAAGCGTCCGCAAAAATCGCGTAATCCACGTAACCGTAATGCTAATCGACGCAATTCAGGGAATCGTCAACAAAAGCCAGAACAAGCCAAACCTGATGTAGATGGTAATACGGTAGCGCCTCAGGAAGCTACTACCACCAAATCTCAAACAGATAATAAGGTTGAGAGTAATGACACTACAAAAGCTCCAAGAGGTGTTAGGAGTAACCCTGCAAGATCAGGACAGCCAAGGCAACGAAGAAATGAAAATGTAAATAAAAAGCCATCCCAGCAGGAAGGAAGCGCTCCACAGAATGCAGAAACTGCTCCACCTAAACAGGAAGCTAAACCGGTAAACAAAACTAACTCTGACGATAAAAAGCCACAGTCAAATCAGCCTCCACAGGATAAGACTGCACAGGTCGTGAAAGAGAAACCTCCAGTGAAAGCTACAGCTCCAAAGGCCGAAAAGCCAGCCCAGGAACCTGTGATCAAAAAGCCGGATACAGCTATAAAGCCGACTGAGACTAAAACAACAAGACCTGCCTCTGACAAGAAAGTTGACTCTAAGCCATCAACTGCAAAGCCAGCTGACAATGCAGCAAACTCGCAAAAGGCTAAACCGGCACAGGCATCAGAACCAGCAAAGAAACCTGCAGTAAAACCTGCTTCTGCAAAGGCTAAACCAGAGGTTAGTGAACAGAAAGCAAAACCTGTACAAGCTGAAAAGAAGGTACCAAAAGTTAAACCAGATCCTGCACCTGCTCCAATAGCAAGTAAAGAATCAGAAACCAAAAGCTAGACTGTTCCTATTTATCCCGTCTTTTTGTTAAAACAATAAAGACGGGATAATTCTAATATTTATATCGTCAGTAGTTTTTCTATCTGATCTGGGCTTGTAGGGTGAACCAAAATTGCATGAACCGGAAAATCCAGCTCATGCAGTACATTGACAAATTTTTTCTCTGACTTTTCAACCAGAACAATCACCCTGGTTTCTGGTGAATATTTTTGTAAACTGACAAACAAAACATCCAGATTTGATTTTGCAACTCCACTGTAATTAGAGTTGTAGGCATAAAAAAACTCCGCCACGATAAACTTGACTGGTTGCTTCTTAATAATGCTTATTGCCTTACGAATGCTGTTAACCTTTGTTTCTGTTAGGCCATTTTTTTGATACAAATCACTATAATTAGGGTGTAGTGTTGATTCTACAATTGATACGAGAGTTGTTTGTGTCATCCAAATTCCTGAGATTTATCTTTATATTTTACAATACCATTCTAACCGATGACTGACTCACAACCTAAAAAGCTATTCTCCTATCGAAAATTTTGGGCTCATCGATTTGGCTCTGCACCAGAACTACCAATGACTCGTGCAGAAATGGATGAATTAGGGTGGGATAGTTGCGATATTATTATCGTAACCGGTGATGCCTATATTGATCATCCAAGTTTTGGAATGGCAGTTACCGGTAGATTACTGGAATCACAGGGATTTCGTGTTGGAATTATTGCGCAACCAGACTGGAATGATTTATCCAGTTTAACAGCTCTAGGTAAACCGAATCTATTTTTTGGTGTAACAGCCGGAAATATGGATTCACTGGTCAATAATTATACTGCAGATAGAAAAATTCGTAATGATGATGCCTATACCCCACATGCTATCGCAGGAAAGAGACCTGATCGAGCTGTCATCGTTTATAGCCAGAAGCTACGTGAAGCCTTTGACAATTCGACGATAGTTATAGGTGGAATTGAAGCCAGCTTACGCCGTATTGCTCATTTTGATTACTGGTCCGATAAAATCAGACACTCAATTTTATTTGATGCCCAGGCTGATATGTTGCTTTATGGCAATGCTGAACGCGCTTTAGTGGACCTCGCTCATCGACTTGCTGGCAACGAAGATATAAAACAAATTACTGATATTCGTGGCACGTCATTTTTGCTGGATGAAATTCCAGCTGCCTGGTCAGTCATCAATTCAACCCAATTAGATACGCCTGGTGAAATTGAAAAAGTAGTAAGCCCTTATGAGGAAATTGTCGAATGTGACAAAAGCTCATCCAGTGAAGTAAAGGTTGATTTTAAACTTAAAAAACAGATCCTGGATCGTACTAATACTGTTATAAAAATCCCCAGTTATGAACAAGTTTCAAGCAGTAAACCATTATATGCACACACCTCTAGAGTATTTCATTTAGAAACCAATCCTGGTAACGCTCGCGCACTTGTTCAAGCTCATGGAAAACAGTTAGTCTGGCTTAACCCTCCACCTGTGCCTCTTGAAACCGATGAACTGGATCAAGTTTTTGAATTACCCTATGCCCGCCAGCCACATTCCAGTTATGGTGATGCAAGAATACCTGCGTGGGAAATGATACGTCATTCAATAAATATAATGCGTGGTTGCTTTGGAGGGTGTACGTTTTGTTCAATTACGGAGCACGAAGGAAGAATCATTCAGAGCCGATCTGAAGGCTCGATCATAAGAGAAATTGAAACCATTCGTGATACTGACCCTCACTTTAAAGGGCATATATCTGATGTAGGTGGTCCTACTGCCAATATGTACCGGATGCAATGCAAAAGCAAAGAAATTGAACAGTCCTGTCGACGTTTATCCTGTGTGTATCCCGGTATTTGTAAAAACATGAATACAGACCATGGCCCTCTAATAAAACTTTATCAACATGCACGTCAGCTTAAAGGTATAAAACGAATCCATGTGGCTTCAGGGTTACGCTATGACCTCGCGGTTGAGTCACCTGAATATATCAAAGAACTGGTTGCTCATCATGTGGGTGGGTATTTAAAAATTGCTCCCGAACATTCTGAGCAAGGTCCCCTGTCTAAAATGATGAAACCGGGAATTGGCAGCTACGATAAATTTAAAAAGCTGTTTGACAAGTTCTCTAAAGAAGCCGGAAAAGAACAGTATTTAATACCCTATTTCATCAGTGCACACCCCGGTACAACTGATACAGATATGATGAATTTAGCAATATGGCTAAAACAGAATAATTTCAGGCTGGATCAGGTTCAGGCTTTTATTCCAACACCCCTTGCCATCGCATCAGCAATGTATCACACCGGGAAAAATCCTCTTAAAAAGGTCAACCATCGTTCAGAAAAAGTGAGAGTTATTAATAAACCCGAGCAGCGAACTTTGCATAAGGCCTTTTTGCGTTATCATGATCCTGAAAACTGGCCTTTATTACGTGATGCTCTTAAAAATATGGGACGCTCAGATTTGATAGGCAATGGTAAAAACCATTTAATCCCGGCATGGCAACCCACTAAGCCGAACGATGATAATAAACATAGCGGGCAAAAGAAAAGGCAGTATTCAAAAAATACTGCCTTCAATAAAAAGTCACGGACGTCAGAGCAAAAACGACGCCATTCTTTTCAGAAAAAGAATTAGCTATTTTTTAAGTTCTTTTAAAATATCTTCTGTAATATTTACTTTATCAGCAGCAAAAGCCACGCCTTCAGTAAAGATCAGGTCATAACCATGTTTTTTGCCATAACTATTGATAACAGCTGTGATGGACGTTCTAACTTTTTGAACTTCCTGCTTACGACGAAGATCAACATCCTCTTTTAGAGACTGTGCATCGAAACGAATTTTACGTTTTTTCATCAAAATTTCTTCTTCGTTTCTTTTCTTTTGCTCATCACTCATGATGGCACTATCTTTTTTCAGGCTTTCTTCCTGAGTCTGAGCTTCTTTGGCTAAAGTTCTAAGAGCATTCTCACGAGACTGAAATTCTTTTTTCATTAGTTCGACTGCTTTAATAGCCTGTGGAGCCTGCTGCAAAATTTGAGCGCTGTTTATATAGGCTGCTTTTAGCTCAGCTTGTGCATTAAACGAAAGAAGTGCAAATGAGAGTATGAGTATTGATTTGGAAAGTTTCATGTTTATCCTGTTTTTTGGTAAATATTTAAGTTTAGTTTAACAAAGCATCTTGCTTTTTTTGACGATCATTTAATAGTTTTTGTATATTTTGTGCATCATTGTAAAGTTTTTCAACCTTTGCCGGTGAATAAGGGCTCCCTATATCCGATGGCTTTTGTACTTGTGTATTTTGCTGTTTTAACTGCTTGGGTGACTCAGTAATTACTTTAACAGATTGTATCAGATTCGCATTTGGGTCATAACCTTTTGCAGTAAACTCTATACCTTCAGGTGGGGGCGTTGAACTGAAATGCAACTCCCCTTTTTCATCACGCCATTTATAGATAATATCATTTGAAGTCAATGCTGAATTGCCCCCCTGATTTTTCACTTTATCAGGCAGACTGGGCAGAGAAATTTTAGGTGCCTTGATATTACTAATACTCATTAATGGTTTTCCATCCTTCCCTTTCAATACAGTAAAAGGTAGTAAAACAGCTAAGACAAGAGCCGTTATCAAAAGTTTACCAAAAAGATTCATAATTTAATTTCCATGTTCATTTTGAACAATTATAGCTATTCCTGTCAAAAATATGCAGTTATGTTCCGAATAGTGTCATTGAAAGTAATAACATCCTTGTCACTTTAAAAACGAGATTATAAGGTCAACTCGCACCTTCAAACTCATAATTTCAGATATTTCCCATAAGATAATATCTAACTAACCGAAATAACTTTTTTACCACGCATAAAGGGTTGTAGAGCATCAGGGATTGCAATGTTTCCATCAGCTTGCTGGTAGTTCTCCATAACTGCAACTAATGTTCTTCCTACCGCTAAACCTGAACCATTTAAAGTATGAAGCAACTCGGGTTTATTGGTTTCAGGATTACGCCAGCGTGCTTTCATTCGACGAGACTGAAAGTCCAGCATATTACTGCAGGAAGATATTTCTCTATAACAGTTTTGAGCCGGTAACCAAACTTCAAGATCATAGGTTTTTGCTGCAGAAAAACCAAGGTCTCCTCCACACAAAATAACCTTTTGATATGGTAAGTTTAAAGCCTGTAATATGCCTTCGGCATGTGATGTCAGTTGTTCAAGTGCGTCCCATGAATTTTCAGGTTTGACAATCTGAACTAATTCAACTTTTTCAAATTGATGTTGACGTATCAGGCCACGAGTATCTCTTCCATAAGATCCGGCTTCAGAACGGAAACATGGAGTATGAGTCACGTATTTGATTGGCAGATCAGCTGCATCAACGATACTGTCGCTCACAAAGTTAGTAACCGGAACTTCAGCGGTTGGTATCAGGTACAAATTATGATTTTCAGAAGTAATCTTAAACAGGTCTTCTTCAAATTTTGGTAACTGTCCAGTGCCCCGTAGAGCAGTTTCATTCACAAGATAAGGTACATAGGCTTCTTCATAGTCGTTATCTTCGGTGTGCTGAGTTAACATAAACTGAATCAATGCACGGTGTAACTGGGCTATTTCTCCGGTCATAGTGACAAAACGAGAGCCTGACAATTTAGCAGCCCTCTCAAAATCCATACCATTATGTAATGCGCCAAGATCGATATGATCTTTAACTTCAAAGTCATATTCGTTAGGCTCTCCCCAGCTGAGCACAACCTGGTTATCCTCTTCACTATTACCGGCAGGAACGGAGTTATGCGGTAAATTTGGAATACCAAGAACCAGATCTTCAATCTCTAGTTGAACCTGATCTAAAGTTTGTTCAGCTATTTTAAGCTTTTCGGCAAGCTCAGATACTTCAGCCAGTAAAGGGGCAATATCTTCACCTTGTGCTTTAGCTTTGCCTATTGTTTTTGATTTGGTATTTCGCTCACTTTGCAGATTTTGAGTATCAATCTGTAAAGTTTTGCGTTTATTTTCAAGTTTTTCGAATAGATCTTTATCAAGCTGATAGTTTTTCAGTGCCAATTGTTCAGCCACTGCATCTAATTCATTACGTAATATCTTAAGGTCTAGCATTTTTATCTATTTATCTCATTAACAACCGGGCACCAAGATAGCCCATCCAAACACCCAGCAAACTACCGAATACACTGATCAGTATATACACCGCTACTTTCAATAATGCACCATTTTGAATGGCTTGCAATGCATCAAGCGCAAAAGTGGAAAAAGTCGTGTAAGAACCGAGGAACCCCACTAAAAGTGCAAATTTAACTTCTTCTGGTAATTCAATTTTCTCACTTAATACTATAGCCAGAAACCCCATGACAAGAGAGCCACTAACATTAACCATCAGAGTTCCATATGGAAATTCAGTTCCCACCCACAGGTAAGTTTTAGAGGAAACCCAGTAACGGGAAACTGCTCCTAATGATCCACCTAAAGCAATTGCAAGGTAAACTGTCATACCAAAAAATAACTATTTTGTATTCGGTTAAAAAACCGGTATTGTACCGATCAAATAAAAACTTTCACCCATCAAAGGAAATTGTATGAAAAATCTTCTCATTTTAGGGCTAATTAGCCTGATTTTATCACCTTCACTTGCTCAGGCGATTGATGAGAAAAATGTACGTAAAAAGCTGCATACAGTGTTTGGACTGTACCTTACGCCCTTCGAAGCTTACAACATGAAACAACAAAAAGGCGATAAAGTACTTCTAGTGGATGTTCGGGCTCGTACTGAAATAAAATATGTTGGTGCAACTCCTTTGATCGATGCCAACATTCCTTCTCGTTTTATAAACCCTGAATATAAATGGTCGGATAAATCAGCAACCTATCGCACCACTAAAAATGATCATTTCGTTCAGGACTTTGAAAAGTTACTGACACTTAAGAATATGAATAAAGAAACCCCAGTAATTTTGATATGCCAGTCCGGTAGTCGTGTACCTCGCGCAGCTAAAGCTCTTCATGAAGCAGGCTTTAAGACAGTTTACTCTCAGTATCAGGGTTTTGAAGGTATCAAGGCTAAAACAGGAATTAACAAAGGCCAACGAGTTGTTAATGGCTGGAAAAATGCAGGCCTACCCTGGAGTTATAAACTCAATAAAAAATCCATGTACTGGAATTTCGACTCTACTAAAACGCAGGTTACCGATTGACAGAGCATAAATACAATCAGCAAAGAAAAGAATTACCTGCCGATATAAACCTGCAAATCAAACAAATAGGTTTGCAGCTTGGTTTTCAGGCAACTGGCATTACCACGACTTCACTGGATCAACATCATGATTATTATGATAAATGGATACAAAAAAACTTTCATGGTGATATGTCTTACATGGAACGTAATGTCGATAAAAGGTTAAATCCGGCTGAACTTGTACCCAATACTTTGACAGTAATTTGCACTCGCATGAACTATTTAACAGAAAGTTCTGAGCATTGCACCGAGTTACTGGATCACCCCACTGACGCTTATATTTCAAGGTACGCACTGGGGCGTGATTACCATAAACTGATCCGCAAACGATTACAGAAATTTGCAAATCAGATTGCCACCCTGCTGGGTGAATTCGGATACCGGGTATTTACTGATAGCGCCCCTGTTATGGAAAAAGCACTGGCTATTAAAGCCGGTATCGGCTGGCGCGGAAAACACAGTAATCTACTGGATAGAGAGCATGGCTCCTGGTTCTTTCTGGGTGAAATATATACCGACTTACCGTTACAGACTGACAACAAAATTACCGAACACTGTGGTGAATGCACAGCTTGTATCGATAAATGCCCCACTCAGGCAATCGTAAGTCCATATGTCGTCGATGCACGTCGGTGTATATCCTATTTAACCATTGAGCATCATTCTGCTATACCCGTAGAATTTCGTAAGGCTATAGGTAATCGGATATATGGTTGTGATGACTGCCAATTGTATTGCCCATGGAATCGCTTCGAAAAATTCACTGAAGAAGAAGATTTTAATAGCAGACACGGTCTTTCTGATATCGATCTGCTGGAATGTTTTGAATGGACCGAAACACAGTTTTTAAGCCGGTTTGAAGGTTCGCCCATTCGACGTATCGGGTATGAGAAATGGAGAAGTAATATTGCCATTGCTCTTGGAAATGCAGCCGTTAGTCCACATATCATAAAATCACTACAGAATGCACTTTCGGGAGCATCTGACTTATTGACCGAACATATTAACTGGTCAATAAAAGAACAACTCAAATCTGCATGAGACAACTATGAAAATTTGGTCTGATTTTATATCTTCACAGAAAATACAACCTTTACAGAATTCAAATACATTGAGTGCACTCGATGAGACATCTTTGTTATATGTGGGTGGTGAAGATGCAACTGACTTCCTTCAAAACCAGTTAAGTAATGATATTAATAAAATCGATGAGAAAAGTGCACAGCTAAGCTCTTTTTCGAATGCCAAAGGTCGTATGCTTGGTATTTTCCGTGTAATTAAAATTGATGGTGGTTATTTACTGGTATTACCAAAATCAATTTTACCAACCATGCAACAACAATTGCAGAAATTCATAATCATGTCGAAAGTAATTCTCGCAGATATTACCGACCAATTTGCCCTTTTTACGGTTGTAACAGATCAGCAGGAATTATTATCAAATGTTATTTACCCTACTGATATTAATCAGGTATATCAGTCTGAATCATTAATTTCTATCCACTTACCAGGCAGTAATAATCAGTCACGTTTTTTAATGCTGTCTAATAATGCTGAAGAAGCGATTGACCTTTGGACTCAGCTTTCTCAAAACTTGCAAATAAATGATTCCAGTAGCTGGAAACTTCAGGATATTGAAGCGGGCATTCCTACACTCTATCCAGCAACAGTAGGGGCTTTCGTTTTACAAATGAGCAACCTTCAATTGATAGGCGGAGTCAGTTTTAAGAAAGGTTGTTACCCTGGACAGGAAGTGGTTGCCAGAATGCAGTACCTGGGTAAATTAAAACGTAGAATGTATCTGGCAGAAGTCAAAACCAGTCAGTGTCCAAAGCCTGGAGACGAGCTTACCAGTAAACAAAGTGATAAGCCGGATGGAAGTGGAAAAGTCGTGGATGCAATACAAATTTCAGCTAATCTCTGCCTTCTATTATTTATCGCCCAGATAGATAAAACTGAGCAAAACCAGTTAGTTTTAGCTGGGCAGCCAGATAAAAACATTACGTTAAAAACTCTGCCCTACTCCATTGTTGACTGACCGGTTATTATTTTTTAAAAATTCGGCTGTAATTGCTGTTTTAAACTGGTGTTGTTTCAAATGCCATCTATAATCTTGTCACATATTAAATAAACTGAGATACGCCTGATGAGTATTACACAAGAGTCCATTTTAGATGACCTTGAAAATGATAGATTGCCATTACCCACCTTACCCGAGGTTGCAATAAAAGTAAGAGACACCGTCGATGATGACAATGCAACAATTCGAGATATTTCCGATATCATCATTACCGATGCGGCATTATCAGCACGTATTATTCAAGTGGCTAATTCAGCGCTGTATCGTGGTTTAAGTTCAGCGGAAACGGTACACAATGCCGTAACTAGAATGGGACTGAACACCGTTAGAAACCTCGCAACTTCTCTTGTTATGAAACAATTATTTCAGGCCACAAACCCGGTTGTTGATAAATACTTAAGAAAAACCTGGAAGTTAAGTACCGATATCGCCGCGTTGAGTGCCATGTTAGCAAAAAGTTATACAAACCTGGATTCAGATAGCGCTCTTCTGGCGGGGCTAACTCATTCCATTGGCGTATCCCCTATTCTGGTTAAAGCAGAAAGTGACCCCGCCTTACTCAATGATCCCGCAAAACTGGATGCTATTATTCTTGGGATTTATCCAGCTGTTGGAGCTGCAATTCTTGAAAACTGGGGATTTCCTGCTGAAATGGTTATGGTTCCAGAGCAACATCTGGATACTTCTAGAAACCATGATGGAAACGTCGATTTTACAGACGTAGTTCAAGTAGCATTAATAGAAACAGTTGCAGGAACAGATCATCCATTAGGCCAGATCAATACTGTTGAAGTTCCAGCCTTCCACCGATTGGGTATGGAAGACATTGAAGAAATTGATATGTCTGGCGGTGTTGAGGAAGTTAAAGCAGCAATAAGTTGATTTGAGTTTTTAGTCATGTATTTAATCAAATTCTGAGAGTATTTAAAACAGAGAAGACCTATGCAACAAAAATCAATAGCTTCTATCATCATGCTAAGTTATATGATTATTGTTGTATTTGTATTACTGGTTCTGGCATGGATGCTAAACCGCAGTATTTCTTTTGATAATGCTAACTCTATAAATAACTTTAAGAACCATTTACATGATATCTCTACCATCATGTCAGTTGAGTATGAACATTCTCGCAAACTGTCCAACCAGATAGCCCGACACCCAAAACTAAAAGCTTTAATAGAGTCTGATGATCCATTTGATATTGAAAACTGGACAATAAATACACGTCAACTTGCACCCGATGTCATCGGTCTGGCGGTATTCAATACACTCGGGGAAATAAGAGGAGACCCAGGGCATCAGCGAATAGGACAATCCTGCTTAATCGATATAAAGCTACTTGCTGATGAATTAGCAGTATCATCTCCACCAGTGCATCAGGACGTCTTTCTACCTCATTTTGATATTGTTATTCCTATAGATTTCACTAAAAGAAAAGCTAATTTCCTGCTAGTCAGTCATTCACTGGATTTATTAAAAGCTCACCTGGTTAAACTTTCTCAACCCCACACATATTACGAACTGGTTAATGCAGCGAATCAAATTGTAGTACGCATGGGAGAATACCAGAGTGATATTCAGTTCAAACTGCCTGTTGAAGGTACGGACTGGACATTAGTTGGGAGAACCCGTCTTTCAGGTAATTTGTCATTCCGCTCCGAGATATGGTCAACATTTACCATTTTAGTAATGCTCACTTTATTACTGGTTATTTCTGCCGCAGTTATCATCCGTCGACGTATTCAACAGGATATGCAAAGTCTTGAAAGGCATATGAGTAGCCTAAATAATGAAAAGGATAGCCATTATGAAACGATTTATTTTAAAGAAACACAGAAACTTGATCAATTTATCAATTTACAAATGGGTCAGATTCAAACTTTAAATAAACAGCTTATCGATGAAGCACGGCATGATTTATTAACTGGCCTATTCAATCGACGAGGGTTAAATGATGCTCAGAACAGATGGTTATCATTAGGCCGTAGAGATTTAAACGTAAACATGATGCTGTTTGACCTTGATAACTTTAAGCAGGTGAATGATTCTTTAGGACATGCCGTTGGTGATATTGTTTTACGTAAATTTGCTGAGATATTGACCAATACGGTTAGAGGATCAGATGAAGTCTTTCGATTAGGAGGCGATGAATTCCTGGTACTTCAACTGGGCATGACCAAAGAACAGTCAATGCAATGGTTTGAAAAAGTGAAAAGCCTTGTTGCAGCACTATCTCGTGAACAGCTTGAATCCAGAAACCCTCAAATGAGTTTTGGAATTAGTGCTGGATGCGTTCGATTTTCTTCGGATGATGATAGTTTTGCCGCTGTGTTACATCGAGCCGATGCAGCTCTTTACAGGGCAAAAGAAAATGGTAAGGATCAGGTGTTTTGTGATGGTTGTTGATTCAGATTTGATTTAGATCAGCATTCATACTGGTGCGCGCGGCGCACCCTACTCGTACTGTAGGATGCGCCGCGCGCACCAATTTTGTTTCACTCCGGGCGCGACTTACCTGTTTCCACATACTCCCTCTGTTTCACTCCGGGCGCAACTTACCTATTTCCACATGCCCCTTCATTTCATTCCGGGCGCATGTGGGGAAAAAGTAATACATCGCGGATACTCGGTGAGTCGGTCAGGAACATCACTAATCGATCTATGCCTATACCTTCACCTGCCGTTGGTGGTAATCCAAATTCCAGTGCACGAATATAATCGTCATCAAAGTGCATAGCTTCATCATCACCGGCTTCTTTTTCAGCAACCTGTTTATGAAAGCGTTCAGCCTGGTCTTCAGGGTCATTTAATTCTGAGAAAGCATTTGCCAGCTCGCGTCCAGCCAGGAAAAACTCGAAACGATCGGTTACAAAGGGGTTGTCATCATTTTTACGTGCCAGAGGCGATACTTCGGTCGGATATTCCGTTATAAACGTCGGTTGTATTAACAGGTGCTCTACCGTTTTATCGAATATTTCTATCTGAATTTTCCCAAGTCCCCAGCTATCATCTGCGGCAATTCCTAATTTAACGGCAACAGTTTTTGCGGTTTCCTTATCATCAAGCATTTCAACAGTAAGGTCAGGATTATAATGTAAAATAGATTCTTTCACTGTCATACGGGTAAAAGGTTTACCCAGATCAAACTCGTCACCCTGATAAGATAACTTAGTATTTCCAACGACATCTAAAGCCAGATTCCGAATCATATCTTCAGTTAAGTCCATCAGCTCATGATAATCGGCATATGCCTGATAAAATTCTATCGTGGTAAATTCAGGATTATGTCGAGTGGATAGCCCTTCATTACGAAAATTTCTATTAATTTCGAATACTTTCTCGATACCACCAACAACTAGTCTTTTCAGGTAAAGCTCTGGAGCTATACGTAAAAACAATTCCATATCGAGTGCATTATGATGTGTTTCAAAAGGTTTTGCGGCAGCACCACCCGGGATGACATGCATCATCGGTGTTTCAACTTCCATAAACCCTTTTTCAGTTAGATAATTACGAATATAGTTTATCGTCTGGCTGCGAATCTGAAATACTCGTCGAGAGTCGGCATTCATGATTAAATCAAGATAACGCTGACGATATTTTTGTTCTGTATCCGTCAGTCCATGAAATTTTTCAGGTAATGGTCGTAGCGATTTAGTCAGCAAATGTAACTTTGACACCTTAAGTGAAAGCTCACCTGTTTTGGTTTTGAATAACTTTCCTTCGGCACCAAAAATATCACCAATATCACTGTGTTTAAAAGCAGCATAGTCTTCTTCACCAATAGCATTTAAGTGAACATATATCTGAAATTGACCGGTCATATCCTGTAGCTTGGCAAAACTGGCTTTGCCCATTACACGCTTCAGCATCATTCTTCCAGCAATACAGGCATTTACCGACTTTTCTTCAAGTGATTCCTTAGTTTCATGATCATGTGATTCAATAAGATATGACGCCAGACTGTCACGTTTGAAGTGATTCGGATAAGCCTGCCCTTTAGTGCGTAGATCAGCCAGTTTTTCACGTCTTTGTGCAATTAGCTTATTTTCATCAACAACATCATTTTGTTGCTGAGAGTCTTTATTGTCTGTCATTCTTATAACCCGCTTTTTAAGCTAGCTTCTATAAATTGATCAAGAGAACCATCTAATACTGCCTGAGTATTTCCGGTCTCCACATTCGTTCGTAAATCTTTTATTCTCGATTGATCTAAAACATATGATCGAATCTGGCTACCCCAGCCTATATCAGATTTAGTGTCTTCGATATTTTGTGCAGCAGAATTTTTTTGCTGTAACTCAAGCTCATATAATTTAGCTTTCAACATCTTCATTGCGGTAGCTTTATTTTTATGCTGAGAACGGTCGTTCTGACATTGAACTACAGCGTTTGTTGGTAAGTGAGTGATTCGCACAGCAGATTCAGTTTTATTAACGTGCTGTCCACCTGCTCCACTGGCCCGGTAAACATCAATTCGTAAGTCAGATGGATCTATTTCGATATCGATATCATCATCCACTTCGGGCGAGATAAACGCAGCAGCAAATGATGTATGGCGTCTATTTCCTGAATCAAAAGGAGACTTTCGAACCAGACGATGAACACCTGTTTCGGTTCTTAACCAACCGTAGGCATATTCACCTTCAAATTTTATGGTAGCACTCTTAATACCAGCAACATCACCGGCAGATGCTTCTATTAATTCTGTTTTAAAACCTTTTTGTTCACCCCAGCGCAGGTACATTCTCAGAAGCATTTCGGCCCAGTCCTGAGCTTCAGTACCGCCAGATCCCGATTGAATATCCATAAAAGCATTATTGGCATCCATTTCACCTGAGAACATGCGTTTGAATTCCAGTTCTGAAATTACCTTTTCAGAAGCTTCTAGGTCATCCTGAACGGCTTCTACGGTTGACTCATCCTGTTCCATCTCGGCAAGTTCGAGTAATTCAGCCGCATCATTAACGGCATTGACCGTGTTATCGAGTCCTTCTACAATTGATTCGAGCCTTGCCCTGTCTTTGCCAAGTTGCTGTGCTTTTTCAGGATCATTCCAGACATCAGGACTTTCCAGTTCAAGTCGAATTTCTTCTAGCTGTTCCTTTTTATTGTCATAGTCAAAGATACCCCCTTAACGCATCAATACGCGCTAACAGATCTTCAATTTTGAGGGTAATAGGATTGGTTTCTAGCATTTCACAGCACAGTTTTAAAGGGTGCTGAATTTTACCTGAAGTAAAACGTTTTGTATCGTGATTTATTAATCATCCTTAGGCGAAAACTCAATAACTTCAT
Source organism: Gammaproteobacteria bacterium (assembly GCA_018669845.1). Classification (GTDB taxonomy): domain Bacteria; phylum Pseudomonadota; class Gammaproteobacteria; genus JACNJF01. The sequence continues at coordinate 29,246 of JABHSO010000220.1, forward strand.
AGAGTTCATTCGCCCTGTCATAAAGCTCGAATTCATGTTTAATTTGATTTTGTTTGAGTGAATCTGATAATAACCTGGATTCAGTTGTTAAAGTGGTTTGCTCCTGTGCATCCGCAACCACTATATATTCATGACCAAAACCTGAACGAAATGTCAAATTAGAAGAACTTTTTACAAAAATCTCATCGTCATCGGTTTTAAACTGAAAACCATTATCTATCAGTAATTTCTCAATATCTGCTAGAGTTTTCTCAGTGCTTACAGTGCCTGCTAACATGAAAAAACTAGCCATGATAATCCACCAACAGGTAACAAAGACAATCCTGACGAATGATATATCTATCCATTGTAATCATTGCCGGCATCAAAATTTTATTCAAATAAACTTTTCCATTCTCAACTCTCATAATTTCACTGGTCACATCTTCTCCTTCCTGATTGGTGATAATGAGAGGATTATCAATCCGGGTAAATGCAAAAATATCAGTCGTTTTAATTTCTGTAAAATTTTTCATTTCAAAGCCGGACTCAAATGTCAGGTCTGCCTGAGCTGACAGATTAAAATCAAAACTGACATCATCTGGAATATTCAATGTAGCTAAAGATTGGACCAGCTGTAAATCATGAGGTGCTACTGGTTTTTGTGGAAAGTGGTCCATATGTAACAGAGCATCCAGCAATTCTGTCGCATGTCTAATGCCTGTTTCTTCACCGGGTTTTCCACATTCCAATATAGCTGCCGGACAAATTTCATTAAATGCAGTGGTTGATACACCTTTAGGTCTTTTAAACACCATGCCTATATGATTGAACATAGCTGCCAGGTGCTGGTTATCCTGGGTCACACTTGTTATTCCAGCATAGTGAGGGTTTGCACCGGTATTATTATGAATATCAATAGCGGCAAACAAACGGTCACGAGATGCAACCTGAACCACTTCACTCATTAACCGTGTTTCAGCATTGGGTTCCATTTCAGTCCCAGGCCAACAGCGGTTATAATCGGTTTGCCCCGGTAAAACACGACTATTAACTTCCGCCGCTTCAACGTTACCAATAAAAATATAAATCGAGCGGGGTAAATGATCCTGATATTTCTTCAGCAATGCCTGAACAGCCTTTAGACCAGAATATTCATTGCCGTGTAATAATATGGATACAAATAAAGCAGGCGATTTATGACCGCTTAAATGAATCAGTGTAGGTGTTGGAAATACATCCCGAATATTTGCAATCTCAAGATCGAAAAACCCTTCAGGTAGTTCGGAAAATATAGTTAATTGTTCGTTCATTAATTCAGTAAGTTTATGGTTTCGGCCATTGATGAACCGGAATATTCTGTTTCGCCTGTTTCATATAATCTTTCACCAGGAGCTTTTCATCCTGATATTTTTCCCAGTGCATGTATATCCACTGAGCCCCCGTTTGACCGGTCTTTACCCGTTGTTCAATAATATTCATCCATATCTCAGGTGAATCAATATTCAATTTCTCCAGCCCTTCATAAGCCACGGGAATAATATGGTTTAACAGCAGATTTTGCATGCTACCCATTTTTCCATTACACCAGTTAACATTGGCCGACAGACCATCACGCGCTACCTGATAAAAGTCCTGTTCCAGACCTTCAAAAGGCATTTTAGTAAGCTCTTGAGGTTTCAGTTTCAAACCTTCGGTTAAACCAACATGAAAAACCATATTGGCCATGGTATCTATCAGAGTAGGACCGGAAGGAACTACACGTAATTCAAGACGCAAATGATATAAACCATTAACACCCAAACCAAGAATTGGGCGAACCCAGCGCCAGATCGTGCCGTTATGCAGGTTGAAATGATGCAACTCTTCAACCTTGGAATCAATGACCTCAGGCAAGATTGGGCTGTAATAATCATTATCATCAAACAATTCCAGCCAGGATTTTATATAACCTTTAGAAAAATGAACTCTGGGAATAATCAAATCATGAACTTCCTGATTATTGCGAGTATCCACCGCCTGTTTAAAGATGGCGATACGTGATTCCTGCCAGCATTTCTTTTGTAACACTAAAGGTGAGTTTGCTGACACAGCAACAGCAGCCATGCTCGACCACAGTGCGGCATGGTAACTATCTACAGCTTCATCAACAGGAAACTGGTAATGCACCTGTAACGAAGTACTGAGCGCTTCCAGCATGACATCCAGCTTATCTATCATAAGAGTATCTTCCCCCTTAATTTCAAGATGTACCGGGCGCTGGCGCATTTCCATTAAACGTTCATCCAGCAGTCTGTAGCGGTACATATCAGACATGTAAGTATTATGATTCAGATGTTCTAATTTCAGACTGGGTAATACACCAAACAATCCTGGTTCACAGCCTGAACCGGAGGTTGCCTGCTCCATTTCTTGATATAAGTTTGTTAAATCCTGTTGAATTTCACTGAAAACAGAATGAGTAAGTTCAAATGCATTACCATTTATTTCCAGGTTGAAGGTGGCCAGTTCATAGGTAAACAAGTCGTTATTGGCTTTATCCAGTACCTTTTTATTACAGGATGATGGCGCACCGGTTTTATCGATCAGGCAAAGTTCAAGCTCATAACCTAACTTTCTGGTTTCATTATCAAACCTGTTTTCAGTAAATAACTGACGCATAAAATCCATTTCCTGATCCAGCTTCTGTTGAAAAAGTTCAAAGTCTTTTACTTCAAAATGGTCTTTACCAATTTCACCGCCCATCATGCACTCCTGATTTCAAAACATTCTATTTATTACTTACCCATTCCCATGCACAGGTATTTCATTTCAAGAAATTCTTCAATACCATATTTTGAGCCTTCACGGCCCAGGCCCGATTCTTTGACACCACCAAAAGGAGCCACCTCAGTCGATATAATGCCTTCATTGATACCCACTATACCTGTATCAAGACCTTCAGCAATTCGCCAGATGCGGCCAATATCACGTGCGTAAAAATAGGCAGCCAGACCAAATTCTGTATCATTGGCCAGATCGAGAGCTTGCTGTTCTGTATTAAATTTAAAGATAGGTGCCACCGGCCCGAAAGTTTCTTCAGTGGCAACTAACATACTATTATCAACATTGATTAAAACGGTTGGTTCAAAAAAAGTACCGCCTTTTTGATGACGATTTCCACCCGTGGCAATACTGGCCCCTTTTGAGACGGCATCATCAATATGATGTTCAACCTTTTGCACTGCAGCTTCATTTATCAATGGTCCCTGAGTTACATTTTGTTCAGTAGACTCACCCACATTTAAATCTTCAACTGCTGTGGCAAGCTTCTGAGCAAACTCATCATAAACAGATTCCTGAACAATTAACCTGTTCGCACACACACAGGTCTGGCCACTGTTGCGATATTTAGACGCCATAGCACCTTCGACAGCTGCATCAATATCAGCGTCATCAAAAACTATAAACGGCGCATTACCGCCCAGTTCCAGTGATATCTTTTTTACCGTATCCGCACACTGTTTCATGAGTAATTTTCCAACCGCAGTAGAACCGGTGAAGGAAACTTTACGAACATCTGGGTTAGATGTCATTTCTCCACCCACTTCGACAGCCTTATCGGTTGTGATGACATTTAATATGCCTGGTGGGAAACCCGCTCTATCGGCAAGTTCTGCCAGTGCTAAAGCTGATAAAGGGGTTTCAGCAGCGGGTTTTATAATGATAGGACAACCTGCAGCCAATGCAGGGGCTGCTTTACGTGTGATCATTGCGGTTGGGAAATTCCACGGCGTAATGGTACAAACCACACCGACAGGTTGTTTGATAACCAGCAAACGTCGATCAGCGATAGTGTTTGGAATGATATCCCCGTAAACACGTTTTGCTTCTTCGGCAAACCATTCAATAAAGCTGGCTCCGTAGGCGATTTCACCCATCGCTTCGGCAAGTGGTTTGCCCTGCTCCCAACTGAGTATTTTTGCCAGATCAGTTTGATTTTGCATTATCAAATCAAACCATTGTCGAAGAATTGTCGATCTATCTTTTGCCAGTAATTCACGCCAGGCTGGCCAGGCGTTTTTAGCATCCAGAATCACGCCCCGAGTTTCCGTTTTACCCATGTCAGGAACTGACGTAATCAACTCACCATTTGCAGGGTTGGTGACGTCAAACTGCGCTCCCTCTTTTTGGGTTACCCATTGAGCATTCAGATAAGCTTTATTTTTAAGTAATGACGGATCATTTAACTGCATTTTTTTCTCCAGTTATTACATGGATGATTATATTTTATAACCGGTAATATCACATGCTGTTTAACCCATGTAAACATTAAAGTTGTTGCATAACATATTGAGTTCAAAATATATGTCGAATCATAAGCTGTGGATTTTGCTCTCCTCTAAAGTCATTTACGCTCAACTCGTAAAATATATGTAAGTCTTGATAATTTGTTTTTAACTGTTGATCCGTAGCAAAAAATAATATGGCATCGATGGGACTATGGCTATCTTTAGCCGTTAAAACAAATTTCAAATGTTTGTTTGATAAGATTCGTTTATCTAACACCTTGAATTGACCATCAAAAGAAGGGGCTGGAAATCGTTGTCCCCAGGGCCCCGCATCTCTTAAGATTTTAGCCAGTTCCAGCGTCATCTCCTGTCCATTTATTTCTCCATCACTCAACAAAGTATTATTAAAATGCACAGGATCAACATGCTGCTGTAGAATTTTCTCAAAGCACTCAGTAAAGCGTGATAAATCCTGTTCCTTAATGGTCAATCCTGCTGCCATTGCATGTCCACCGAAACGAATTATCAGGTCAGGCTCAGATTTGTCCACTAAATCAAGCATATCTCTTAGGTGAACACCTGTAACCGAGCGGCCAGAACCTTTTAGTAAACCGTCTCCTGCAGAAGCAAAACTGATAACAGGTCTGTAAGTAACATCTTTTATTTTAGATGCAATAATACCCACTACACCTTCATGCCAGTCTTGTTGATATAAAACAAAACTGTACCGGTTCTGATCATGTTCAACATCAGGCAGCATGGCAAGAGCCTGATCCTGCATCTGAGACTGAATTTCACGGCGATTTTTATTCATGTCCTCTAAGTCATAGGCCAGCTGAGTCGCCACAGTTTCATCATCGATTAAAAGAGTTTGTACACCGATGGTCATATCATCCAGGCGACCTGCTGCATTTAATCGTGGAGCTATTGAAAACCCGATATCCTGACTGCTTAAACTTTGACGCATCTTTCCTGAAACCTCTATCAATTTGCGAATGCCAGCAGAACAGGCCCCTGCCCGCAATCTTTTCAAACCTTCATTGACCAGAATACGGTTGTTGTAATCCAGTATTACCAGATCCGCCACAGTTCCGATGGCCACTAAATCGAGACATTCTGCCAAATTAGGTTCCGGTCTGTCATCAAACCAGCTTACTTTGCGTAATAATCGACGTAGCTCCAGCATCAGATAAAACGCAACGCCCACTCCAGCAAGATTTTTACCCGCACTTTCATTAAAAGCATTTGGATTTACGATGACGGAAACATCGGGTAACTCATCTGCAGGTAAATGATGATCCGTCACAATAACTTCAATATTTTCCTGTTTCAAAAGTGACAAGCCCTTAAAGCTTGAAATACCGGTATCAACGGTAATCACCAGATCCGGCTTTAAATTGATAATCCGTTTGGCTACATTTTCTGAAACCCCATAACCATCTTTAAAGCGATCTGGAAGTAGAAAATTAATATTTTCATGTCCCATCAAAATCAGTGCTCTTACGCACAATGCTGTGCTTGTCGCACCATCAGCGTCATAATCTCCAAATACCAGAATATTTGATTGTTGCTGTAAATGGCCCATTAAGATTTCAGCGGCCTGTTGTAAGTGAGTAATGAGATGCGGTGGTGTTAATGCTTTCAGTGCATATTCAACTTCTGCAAAAGATTGAATATCTCTAGCACTGAAAACACGTTGCAATACCGGGTGCAAACTACAATCCGCTGTCAGAAGCTGTGGATTACACGGGCGTTGTTGTAATTTTATGGATGAATTTATTTTCTGCATGGAGCCATTCTATTTAATTTTTGATTTGAAATAAGGCTTGTAGATAAGAGTTATGTTTTCTACCTGACCATAATCGAGATTTATTTATCGCCACTCATGTATTACAAACATATATAGCAGTACTATATATAAATGAATAGTGTTTGCTCATTAAATTCACAATGGCGTTGCATCAGTTACCTTCAGGCCATTTTATACTGCTTTTGGCTTTTGTTATTCGTTTTAATATCAACTCCATTGCTGGCTTCCAGGCAATATTGCGATATCAGTCTGGATCAAAAAATTATGGGTCTAAGCCACGGGACTACTAAAAAATCCAATCTCAATACGGGGTTAGGGTCTGCAGTGGGTATTACCACCTCAGAGTTAAATTTTGACTGGATTATGAGTAATGAACCTGAGCATTCACAATCTATTGGTTTAAATACTTTATACACCATTATAAATTTCGACAGGATCAATCCCATGACCAACGGTCATTTACATACCTGGGGATTACCTATAGCAGGTTCATACACAACAAATGAAACTGAAGTTTTCTATGATGTAACACCGGGGATTTCAGTTTCTTCGAATGCCTTAAAAAATCCTGAACTGATAAACAGTGAAAGCTTACAGTTAACAACGAGCCTGATTGTTCAAAAAAAGCATAATGAAAATCTTACATGGATTTACGGATTCATGTCTGACTACAGGTTTGGCGACTATCAGCTGTATCCATTAGCGGGAGTTTGCCTGGAACCGGCACAAGGATGGTTGTTACAACTAGCAGTTCCAGATTTCAGTATTCAAAAAAAATTCTCCAGCCTCTTTAACCTCACTTTTTATATTTCTCCAGAAGGTAATAAATGGCATGTGTTCAGCAAAGATTTACAGAGTAATTCAGAGCTTACATATAATTCTATAATCACCGGTATCACTGCACACTGGTCAGTAACACCCAGCATTGAATTGAACCTTGATTTAGTAAAACAAAGCAAAAAAGTGTTCAACCTGGTGTCCGATGATAATCAGTTAATTTCAGCAGATGCCGATTCGAGTATGGAATTAAAGCTGAGTGGAAGGTTTTTATTTTGATCAACTTCCTGCTGCAAAAAATCATTTGTATTTCAATACTGACTATGGCGATATATTTGATATCACCACAATTAGCTTATGCTACAAATGTCACTGCAACAACAAATTCTAAATGTCAGAAAATTATATTACCGGCTGATAAAGACCTTGTCGATTTTGAAGCCATGCGTAATCGATTTTCAATTCAACAATACAGTGGCGTTACTATTGGGAAAATTAGCATCATCAATCTGCCTGTATTTAATTTGAACAACCCTGATGAAAATAATTTCTTTTACCGGTTTATAAACAACATTCACATACCAACAAAACATGATGTAGTACGTCGACATTTATTATTTAAAAAGGGAGATGTTCTAATCCCCCGCTTATTAATAGAAAGTGAACGTATCTTACGTAAAAACAGTTTTCTCTCTGATGCCATTGTTCTACCACATCAACGTTGTGGTAATTCTCTGGATGTAATAGTTGTAGTTCGAGATCTTTGGACCTTGTTACCAAAATTATATATGAGCCGAAAAGGTGGAAATAATGAATACGGCTTGATACTGGAAGATGAAAATATTTTTGGTACAGGAAATGCTCTTTTCATAGAATTTATTAATGATCCCGAACGTGAAGCTAAAGCTTTGGGGTTTAGAACAAAACTACTGTTTGGCACTCGCATCTCACTGAATACATTTTACAGTGATAATACTGATGGTTTTAATAAAATGCTGGAAGTGATACGCCCATTCTATTCACTTGATACAACCTGGTCATATGGCGCACAAATCAATCAAAAATCATTTGACGAATCATTGGAAGCATATGAACTGGATCTGGAAGCATTTGAACATGAAGAAAATGATTACCATTTATTCGTTGGCTATTCTGCTGGCTTAAATAAGAATTTTACTCGACGTTATTATTATGGTTTTTCACGAACTGAAGATAAATTTAACCCCGTTGATGAGACATCCTCTATTCCTGAAAATAGAATTCTGGCTTATCCATGGCTTAAATATTCAATCATTGAAGACAACTTTGTCATATATAAAAATTTAAATACCCTATACCGCACAGAAGATGTGTCCACCGGCCTGGGGTTTTCAACTTTACTGGGATATGCCGATGATGTATTCGATTCAGAGTTATCACAGTGGGTTTTTTCACTGAGTTTAATCGATACACCGGTAAAACTTGAAAAGCATTTGCTCAAAGCAAAGTTCAAAACAGATGGTTTTTGGGACCATGACAGAAACAATTTTGTTAATACGGTAACCTCCGTTGGTCTATCTTACTTCTGGTTATTGACCGAAAAACAACGGGCTTTTATTGGTCTGTCCTATGATCATGGAAAAAATCTGGCACAGGACAATTTGCTTCCATTGGGAGGTGAAGAAGGGTTACGTGGATACCCTTCTGAATATTTATTGGGTGAGCGACGGTTTCTGCTTAACCTTGAACACCGCTATTTTTTTAACAGCCATTATTTAAATCTTTTCCGTTTTGCCAGTGTACTCTTTTTAGATATTGGCCAGACAAGCTACAGTGAAAATTCCAATTCACGAGACAGTGAATTACTAACATCTGCAGGTGTGGGTATTCGTATAAATTCAAGCAAGACCAACATCAGTAAAATTATTCATATTGATCTGGCTTTTCCTCTGAAGAATAATGATGATCTGAGTAGTTACCAGCTTAGAATTACAGCTGATGCAACTTTTTAATATTTTGATAATGTCATAAGTGATATGAAAATTCGGTTTCTATCAACACAATGAATATAGCCATCATTCCATTATTAACCGCCCTGCTACCGATAGTCGGTATCAATATCGCCTACATCGTAGCGGCAAGTTTAGACCATGTGCCCACATGTTTTGTCTACCTTGAGGGTTGTACTACAATTAGTTCGACTGGAAGAGCCCCGCCTGAAAGCCTATGGTTTCGTGCCACCATCATTCCCACTGCTGTATTGACGATCATTTGCTGGAGATTGATAGGTGGCTGGCTCCAATGTCTCGAAAAAAAATCTTATAAGGGATCGGCAATTATTCAAACTCTGGGCATATTATCGGGGTTATTTTTAATATTTTATACCGTTGCACTCGGTTTTATTGGTCCAGAATACGTCGTGCAAAGACGCATTGGGGTTACCCTGTTTTTTGGTTTTACCTTTTTGGCTCAATTATTACTGGCACAACGATTATGGAACTTTTCTAATAAACATCCTGACAAATATCCCAAAAAGATAGCTGGACTTAAAATTGTCTTATGCTGGTTTTTATTAATTGCTGGGTTAATCAGTATTCCCGTATCAAACTACATTGGCACCGATGAACCACAAAATATTGTTGAATGGATTTTTTCAGTATTACTGTACAGTTATTTTTTAGCTGTTTTCTGGGCATGGCAAGTGACAGGGTTCAAAGCAAGGCTGACAACCGGGTTTTGATTTAAATCATTATATTTAATGACACTTAAGATAGACTAATTAACATGAAAACGATGTATTCAAGATTGATTGCTCTGCTCTTAAGCATCATCATTCCACTATCAATAATAGCTACGTTTCCTACTACCGCCCTGGCTCAGGAAAAAACATTCATATTTGGTATTATTCCTCAATTCGAAGCCAAAAAATTAAGGTCGATCTGGCAACCGATCATTAATTATCTAAAAACGGAGACCGGTTACAACTTTAAAATTAAGGGTTCTCCAACCATTCCCGATTTTGAAAGTGAAATAATGCAAGGAGACTTCGATTTTGTGTATCTGAACCCTTATCAAAGTATGTTAGCCAACGAAACATTGGGCTACACACCATTAGTAAAAGATATTGAAAAAACATTATTCGGCATAATAGTTGTAAAAAAAGACAGCAGCATTACTGATGTTTCTCAACTAGATCGACAGGTAATAGCTTTTCCTGCTCCCAATGCATTAGCTGCATCATTATTGGTAAGAAAGGATCTACAGGATGACCTTAAAATAAAGGTATACCCTCGCTATGTAAAAACACATGATTCAGTCTATCTGAATGTTTTACTTGGTGAAGTAGCAGCGGGTGGAGGCGTGCAAAAAACGCTCAGTCAACAACAGCCAAAATACCAGGCAGCATTAAAAGTAATTTATAAAACAAGGGAAGTATCTCCTCACCCTGTATCATCACATCCCCGAGTACCCATCAACGTAGTCAATGCTGTAAAAAATGCCTTATTAAAACTGGGAGAAACTACAGAAGGAAAAAACTTACTTGCAAAAATTCCTATGAAGAAAATTGGTGAAGCTTCTTTAATGGATTATCTTTCATTCAAAGAACTTGGATTAGAACGATTTTATAATAAATAATTTTATCTCATGGGTATTAGAGAACAATTAACCTTTCCAGTCATCTTTGTGGTGATACTCATGGTTGGAGTACTACATTTTTACTGGGCACCTCAGCAGCAAAATAATGCCCGTGAAAATTTCATTTCACAATGGGTAAAGGTTTCTCGGCCATGGAAAGCGACCTGATTAGAAATTTATTATCCAGTGATTACTCGGCTCTGTACTCTTCTCTTGATTCTCAGTTAATAACAAATGCTAATACCTGGAAACACTTTTCGCTTCATGATGATAATGGCAATCAAATATATCCTCTCTTTGCGCATAAAGAATTTACAGGTCCCCATGAATTTCATATACCTTACAAATACGAAATCAAACTTGAAGGCGAGTTACTCGGGTATATCGAAGTGCATCTAGATTGGCACGAACAATTCTCCAAAACACAGCAACATATTTTAGAACTGGAACTGTTTTTAGTCATCATAGGAATTTTACTTGTCGTATTCATCCTGGTGTGGAACAACAAAGTCATCATAAAACCTATTATTAATTTACAACAGGCAGCTGAAAAAGTAGCGGGTGGTGACTTTAATAGCCCTTTACAGAAAGTTGTGAGCGGGGAAATTGGAAAATTAATCAGCGCATTTGATTTTATGCGTACAAAGGTTGTTGCTTACCAGCAGCATCTTCTACAGTCTGAAGCTAAACTTATCGACTATAGTAATGCCCTCGTCACGTTTAATACCATGTTATCTGTGGATGGAATAGTCGAATTAGTCAATGACAGTGCCGTATCAAGTACAGGTCTGTCATCTGATAAAATCATTGGGAAAGCACTCTGGGAAACCTATTGGTATAACGACGATGAGTTGCTTCAACAGCAGGTGAAAGCTGATGTTATAACCTGTGCTTCGGGGCAAGCCACAGTTAGAGAATTAAAAATAAAAGTGACTGGTGACCAGTTTTTAACCATCCGCTTAAACTTGACTCCCATAAAAGATAATCAAGGTCAGGTGACTTACCTTGTTGGAGAAGGGCTGGATATTACTAACAGCAAAGCTGCTGAAGAAGCACTAAAAGAAAAAACCGTTGAGTTGGAATTTGCAAGATTAAAATATAAACAATTGAGTGAAACAGACCCGCTCACTAAGATATCAAATCGACGTGTATATGAGGAACGTTTAACTCAGGAAATCGCATCCGCAAAACGTTCTAATAAGTCATTATCACTGTTAATGATCGATATAGACCACTTCAAACAATATAATGATCAGTATGGCCATGATGCGGGAGATGTAACCTTAAGACGGGTTGCAGAAGTCATTTCAGAAGGGTTGCCAAGGTCTACTGACCTGGCTGTACGTTTTGGAGGAGAAGAGTTTGTAGTTCTAATGCCGTCAACTGATATTGACGGTGCACTAATAGTTGCTGAACGAATTAGATCACATATCAAGGTATTATCAATAACACACGATTTTTCTGCTCACCTCGGAATGCTAACGGTAAGTATTGGTATTGCATCATTGGCTGGAGATAAACTGAATGAGGTAGACCTTCTCCATCATGCTGATGCTGCGCTTTATGCTGCTAAAGATGCAGGAAGGAATCGAAGTGAAATTTATACTCCTTGATAATTATATCCGCCAATACCAAATCAGCAACAAGTCAGTAAACACCTGAAAGTAACTTTTTTACCTATAGTTCCTGTCTATTTCTGTTCCAGTAAATCAGACATTAATTGTGCTTTTTTCCAAAACTTCCAGGCCATTGATGATTTGTAATGAAGATTAAAAGCCCCTGCAGTATGCACAGTGATTCGGTTTTTTTTGTTATGAAAAACAGGAACCAGACAATTTTGTTCTACCGATTCAAGAGCCTGTTGGATATTTAAATCATTATGACCTTTTAACAGTTTTAAAATGGACAGGTCGGTGATGACAGCATTAGATTTAAGCTCTGTTTTTTTAAGGTCTTCCAGCTCAGCTGAATGACCACAATATAAATCACCTATTTTTTGTACATGACTATCATTGCTAAACCACAGAGTATTATTTAATTTTTCACCTTCATAATGATCTGCTCCCCAGCACCAGAGACTATTAATCATCGGTAACCCATCAATTTGTCGTTGTTGATTGATTTCATGCTGATACAGAAACATTTGCATTTCATTGAACAGCTTAAACCATGGCAAATTAGTTTTAGCCTGATCCAGATAATGCGTTACTTTTTTCCCCAGTGCTGACAGATAATGGGGTGTTTCGGTGATGGGTTGGCAATTCAATAAAGTCATTATCCAGCTTTTATCTGGCAATAACTCTACCTTACAATCTTCTTTAAAAAACTCTTTTAATTCATTGATAATTATATCTAATTGATCGCTATTAGTAACTGGAATGACAATAGCATTGTTAATATCAGCCTTTAGATGTATGGGTTTAATCAGTAACTGCTGTCCTTCATTTTTTGAGTTAATAGCGTGAGCATAGGGTAAAGCCCGTTGTTGCAACCCCAGTCGCTGAATCAATATTTCATCAAAATCGGTAATTGAACTATTTACCCGCTCAGCAAAACGCAGCAGTTTATGCAGTATGGGGGTTGATCGAGCGAGTTCATCCAGATTTAGCTCATGGGCGGGCAGATTCAATAAACCTGGTAAAACCAGGTCAATTGTTGGAGCATCTTTACCTGGCAACTGTTTTACTCTTCCGCTAAGCAGGAAGCGAGTTTCTCCGCAACATCGTTGGATAAATTTTCTTTAGCCTGAATGCGTAAAACTTGCTGTTTCATCTTTTCCCCAAGTTCAGGTGTTAGTCTCTTCCAGTTAAGAAAAGCATTCACCATACGTGAGGCTACCTGTGGATTGAGGCTATCAAGCTGAATGATTTTATCAGCAAAAAATTCATAACCCTTTCCTGAGACATGATGAAAAGCTTTAACATTAGACTGAACCGGCCCAAGTATTGATCGCGCTCGATTTGGATTTTTAATATTAAATGCAGAATGTTTTTCCAGTTTGATTATTTCTTCCAGAGCATTTTCGGTCTGTGAAGCAGCCTGCAATGCAAACCATTTATCCACTACCAATGGTGTATCAGACCATTGCTCATAAAAAGCTTCAAACATTCTGGTCTTTGTATCATTTGTGTCATGCATAACCGCAGCTAAACTGCTCATTTGATCAGTCATATTATCTGCACTATTGAATTGTGACTCAGCAAGATCAAAATACTGCGATGTCTGCAAAAGCGTCAAATAAACCAGGCAGGTACTTTTCAGACTACGTTTTCCAATATCCTCTGGTGTTAACTGGTACGAAGCCGTGCTCTGACAGAATTCATATAATGCTGACAACTGTTGCTCCAGCTGTGTCGCAATCTGTTTTTTGATAAAGAGTCTGACCTGATGAATCTTATGCACATCAATCGGACTACACATTTCAGCCAGATACTTTTCTCCCGGAAGATTTAACATTTCTGCCAGCAAGGGTTTATCGATATGGGCATTATCCAGTAATCCGGCAAAAGCATTTATCAAACCATTTAACTCTTCAGTTTGCTCAACAGTTTCGGCATTTATCATGTTAATCATTACCTGAGTAGCAAATTGCTGACCCGCTTCCCATTGATTAAAAGAGTCGGTTTCACAGGTCATTAGTTTCGCCAGTTCCTGCTGCGTTAAATCAGTGCGCAGGTTAACTGGAGATGAAAATTCTCTGAAACAGGAAATGAGGGGTAACTCAGGAATAGATTGAAATTCAAACGTTTGATCTACTTCGAGTATATTAAGAACAAGCTCCAGTTCTCCAGCTTCATTTAATGCCAACGGTGAGCCTGACTGGTCAAACATAGAAAGCTTCATAGGAATATGAAATGGCAGATTATCTTCTCCTTTGGTTTTACCTGCATCCTGCTTCACCCAAAGTTTGAGGGTTTGTTTCTCAGCATCATAAATTCTTGAAACTGTCACCAAAGGGGTTCCTGATTGCTCATACCAACGTTGAAACTGCGTGAGATCTACTCCGCTAGCATCAGACATTGCCTGTCTAAAATCATCCGTGGTAACTGCCTGCCCATCAAAACGTTTGAAGTAAAGATCCATGCCAGAACGAAATCCTGCTTTACCCAGCAAAGTATGATACATCCGTACCACTTCAGCGCCTTTCTCATAGACTGTTGAGGTATAGAAGTTATTGATTTCAAGATATGATTTTGGGCGAATAGGATGAGCCATCGGACCCGCATCTTCAGCAAACTGGTGACTGCGTAAAAGTCGTACATCATTGATGCGCTGAATAGCTCGTGACATCATATCGGAACTGAATTCCTGATCACGAAATACCGTTAAGCCCTCTTTCAGGCTCAATTGAAACCAGTCACGACAGGTAACCCGATTACCGGTCCAGTTATGAAAATATTCATGTCCAATGACACCTTCAATTCCCAGAAAATTCGTATCCGTAGCCGTTTTTTGATTTGCTAGCACATACTGCGTATTAAAAACGTTAAGTCCCTTATTTTCCATCGCCCCCATATTAAAATCATCCACTGCTACTACCATGTATAAATCCAGGTCGTATTCAAGGCCAAAAACATCTTCGTCCCACTTCATGGCTTTTTGTAACGATTTTAATGCGTGTCCACATTTTTCCTTATTATGATCTTCAGTATAAAACTCAAGATCCACATGACGTCCGGACATGGTCGTGAAAGTACCCGCTACACAGGCTAGATCACCCGCCACCAGTGCAAACAGGTAGCTTGGTTTAGGAAAAGGGTCACCCCATTTAACCCAGTGCCTTTCTCCATCTTCACCTGAACCGAGTTTATTACCATTAGATAACAATACCGGATAAGCCTTTTTATCTGCCCTGACCGTGGTCGTAAATACTGACATGACATCGGGACGGTCAAGGTAAAAGGTAATATGTCGAAAACCCTCTGCTTCACATTGAGAACAATAGTTACCATTACTCTGGTACAGCCCTTCCAGGCTGGTATTAGCTGCCGGATTTATTTCAACTGTTGCACGAAATTCAAATTCATGAGGTACAGCGTGGATTGTGAGTAACTCCCCATCATAGCTAAAGTCTGAATCATCCAGAAAGTCATTATCTATCTGTAAATCGACAACCTTCAGACCCACACCATCAAGTATCAAAGGTGCCTGACCATCTTCAGTCTGGCGACGAATAGTTAAATGACTTCGGACCGTGGTTACCCCTTCATTCAAAAGAAAATCCAGATCTGTACGCTGAATGCTAAATTCAGGTGTTTTGTATTCATTCAGATATTTGCGTTGTGACTGATCTGTTTTCATAAAGAGTATTACCTTAAGGTTTTCAAAGATATTTTTATTGTTTTAAGGACTTATTAAAACACATTTCAAGTGTATCCAGGTGGATGCTTTTTGACTAAATTTCAAGGTCTGCTGTTATAACGAATAACTCTATTAATATTCATTACAATCGTATCGTTTCTGATAAAGAATATTGTAATCAGGATTATTAAATGCTTATATGGGCGCATTGATTTCTAATATAAGGCTTCAGGAAAAAAATAATGGCAGAGTCAACAACTCCAGTTAAAAAAGCTCCCACAAAAAAATCAGTTGCTATTAAAAGATCTGCTCCTAAAAAAATTACTTTAAAAAAAGATCTAGACGAAGGTTCAAACTTTAGCCGTACCACCCAAAAAAAACCTGTTAAAGCAAAGCCTGTAGTAAAAAAATCGGCAAAAAAAACTGATAAAAGAGTAGTAAAAAATAACTCTGATACAACTACTACTTCAAGACCTACAGCAAAAAATACTCGCAGCAAAAATGATATTCAGGATGAAAATATCAATAAGATGATTCATCAAATCAGTGAAAGCTTCAGCGCTTTTGCCGAACAAAGTAATAAACGAGAAGAGCGCAGTTTAGAAATACTCAATGCTCTCACAGAGTCTTTAAAAAAAGACCATGATATCAATCAGCAGGAAACTTTCAGGGACAAGCGGCAAAATAACGATATACAACAAATGTCGAGAAGTAACCGGATTATTCTCATACCAACTGCTGTTATCGCTGGCCTCGGCATTATAGCCACTTTGTATGTTGTTAATATGCTGGGGACAGCAATGACCAATATATCCACCGATATCCATAAAATCCAGCAGTCTGTAGAACAGGTCTCAACCAGAATGGATAGCATGACCATGGATATCAGTTCGATGAGCGGCAATATTCAGCAACTGAACCGGAATGTAACCACCATGAGTAAGGATTTAAGTGTATTGAGTTACACCGTTGCCCCTGCCATGCAGGGTATGCGAAGTGGCATGCCCTGGGCTCCTCAATAGCCTACCTGCCATTCAGGTGAAGCAATACGACGGTCAAATACAAAGGGCAAAGTATCAAACCCGGTATAGCTTATTTGTACCGGTGGATAAAAAGGGTATTTATCATGTAATTTATCAAGTTGCACATGAATGAGGTTGGCAGCTACTTCACTCTGGCGGTAATTCCATTTGTGACCATTTGCATGCAGAAACAGCAATGGTTTAGCAAATAGCAGTGCACTCTCTCTTAATGAATTCAATAACTGTCCATTAAATACATCTGCCGGAGCATGTGCCAGAATCACTGCAGCTTTAGCATTACTGGATAACAAGCTCTGTCGAATCCATTTTGCATTATCAGTAATTCTCGTTTTCCATTCAGCTTCATCATGCACTCTACCTTCAGGCAGGTTTATGCCAATATACACAACATCCCCAAGTTTGAAGCTAAAATTTTCCTCACGCTCGGGTTGTGTTATCACCGAAAATGGTAATTCAAAACGTTCATAAAGATTCCCTAAATGGCGCTTCCAGTAGCCCAGGCTTTGGGCAGGGTTGAGAGTGTCATTCCAGTCGTTATCACCCAGCACCACGAAGGTGGGTTTATGATTATTAAAGCTCAGAGTCTCTGCCATATTAACGTATCTGGATTCTGGAACTTCATCAATACCCTTGCCCAAATCACCCAGATGAACGATAAATGCCGATTTACTGACAATACTTTCTGTTTTCATATAGTGCTTTAGTGCGACCTGAGCTTCTACCCCATAAGGGCCACAGCCCATGGCAGTAAACTGTTCACCACTAATATCCTGAGTATAAGCTTCTATTAATTGTCTCCCCGCTGCTGTACTGGCTGTTCGCCACAGGCTTTCTGCCTGAAACAGGGAAAGTGCTTTAGCAGTAACACGTTTTGCCTCACGTGGCCGATAATCATCCAGCAAAGTAGTGATGAGTAAATCCCATGAAGAGGCCAGATAGGGAAATCTATCCCGCCCTTCACGTAAATAACGGAGATAACGGTAAGTCGACCATTTACGAAGATAAATACCCAGCTTCGCCCACGCTTGATCAGGAGAGTTCTGCATATCAGTCGCCCGCTTCAACCAGCGAATACCGACCTTGACATTGCCATATTTCAACATCCACTGGCCTATTTTCTGTACAGCCCAGTCAGCCTCAGGGTCTCTGGCAACCTCTATTTGAAATAAATATAAAGCGGCATAGTAATTACCCTGTTTACGATATATTTTAGCTGCTTTCTTGATTAACCTTTTGCGATCTTTTAGCGGATATTCACTACCTTCCTGCGCAGACTCTTCCAGCATATTTATAGCCTGCAAAGAGTTCGTCAGTGATGATTCGAAATCCTCCATGTCATAGAAGGCATCAGCCAGCTTCTCGTAATCAAACCAGTTAGTAGAAAGGGGGGGAATGTTTAAGCTGGATTGTCTAGAGGTATCCGCAGACAGCGCTAACTGGCAAAAAAGAGATGCAGCGAGAGGAAAGATATAAAGCTTGAATAATGCCATACAGCTGTCTTTTTTTGACTTTACAAAGGGGCTAGACCCATTGTAACAAGCATCATTGTTTAGCGCTTAAGTTTCTCCATTAAGCCCTTACATCGATTAATGAGATGCACAAAGCAGGTCATGATTTACTTCACCGGTTACGGCCATGGTTTCCAGTTCTTTTAGCACCATGATGCTGGCAGCTTCCATATTCTTTAAATGTCCGATTGCTGCATGCATATTACCCTGATGAAACTGATCGATGGCCATCTTTCCCTGCTGATGTACATCAACATGATGTGACTCCAGACCACGATACCCCGGCAGTTTAGAGAAACACGCTTTACCGTCACCTTCATAATACCATTTGCCTAAACGGCAATTATGGTGATCGGTAAATGCATCCGAAGTCTTTTCCGAGTGCCCGACCAGTACCTGGTAAACATTAAATTTAAACACCAGATGATCAATTTTTGCGAGCTCAACAAAGGCTCGTAAAGCCCCCGATGATATAGCGCCTTCCATGCTCTTGGAGAGCATTAATAGTCGTGAAATACCATCGCTTGATTTACCCCCTACTTCAGACAATTGCTTTGATTCCTGTGACATCTGAATCATTTTTTCAGTGGTATCTTTAGCGCCGGATAAAATCAGCTTCACTTCATTGGTGATTTCAGCAGTTGCCTCGTGAGTACGACTCGACAGCCCTCTTACTTCATCTGCCACCACGGCAAAACCACGACCATGCTCACCTGCACGTGCCGCTTCAATAGCAGCATTCAATGCCAGCAAATTAGTTTGTTCAGAGATGCCATTAATCAACCCTATCACATTACCAATGGCACCCACTCTGCCATTCAACTGCTCAACATTGTCAACGGCATCATCCACTGTTAAAGCAACTGACTGCAGATTATTAACAAGTTGCAGCGTTCCCTGATTGGCCATCACA
Source organism: Gammaproteobacteria bacterium (assembly GCA_018669845.1). Lineage (GTDB taxonomy): Bacteria > Pseudomonadota > Gammaproteobacteria > JACNJF01. Next base: position 48,463 of record JABHSO010000220.1, read on the forward strand.
GATTCATTCGCAGCATTGATAGCAGTTTGTTTCTCATCTTGTAACATGGATGAAAGACCGGCAAAGGTAGACTGCATTTCAACCAGACTACTGCCAAAGGTTTCTAATGAATCAAAAATACCCAGAGCCAGAACATTTTTATCCTCAGCTCCAGACAATTGTACCTGCACTCGATTCAGCTCCGCTGTTTTTTGCTCCAGTTCCAGCTGTAAAGCTGATAACTGCCCGGAGAGTTCCATGTTTTCTGTTGTTAACCGTTCCAGTCCTTTGTGGTCTTTTAGAAAATCAAGCATGTAATTAACGCCTTTTTTTGATACATAGGTTTACTTATTTGTATTTTAGTATGTGCTTAGATACTTAATCAACCTAATCCTAGTAAGGTTGATTTAAGTCAAATTACTAGTCGAAAATTTCCCCTGGCTTGTTCACTGTTTATATCACCAGCTATACAACTCAGATGAAAAATTCACTTGAAGTTAAAAATTGAATGCATAGACTATAATGAGAACATACTGAGAACTTATTATTTATATGCCACTTACTCATATCACCCGGCCAGACAGCAAACTGTCACACATTGAGTTACCCCTGTATAGCTGTCGGGTGCGTGCTGGCTTCCCCTCGCCAGCTGATGACTTCATCGATAAGTCACTGGATTTGAATGAGTTATTGATAAAAAAACCAGCCGCAACTTTTTTTGCCTGGGCAGAAGGTGACTCGCTGCGTGATATTGGTATCACTCAGGGTGACCTGCTCATTATTGACCGTTCAGTAGAACGTACCCAGGGTGCTGTCGTCGTTGCAGCCATCGATGGTGAACTTACCTGCAAAATTCTTGATATCCGTCGTATGCAATTATTATCAGCGAATGAAAACTATCCACCCATCAATGTCTCTGGAAAAGAAGACCTGCTGATCGAAGGTGTCGTCACCCACAGCATCAAAAAACACCTTCAGCAAAGATGATAGCTCTGGTTGATTGCAACTCCTGTTACGCCTCCTGCGAACAGGTATTTCGCCCCGATTTACGGGATAAGCCGGTTATCGTGTTAAGCAATAACGATGGCTGTATTATTGCTCGCAGTAAGGAAGCGAAGAAACTCGGGGTGCCTGATTTACAACCATTCTTCAAGGTAAAGCAACAATTAAGAAAACATCGTGTGGTAGTTTTTTCAGCTAACTTCCGCCTGTATGGTGATATTTCCAACCAGGTTATGACAACCCTGCGAGATTTTTCTCCACAGGTAGAACAGTACAGTATCGATGAAATGTTTCTGGATTTTACGGGTATGAAGCTTGATTTGAATGACTACGGTACGGTAATTAAGGATACCCTGTGGCAAAACGTGCGCATGCCGGTGGGCGTAGGTATTGCACCGACAAAAACATTATCGAAACTGGCCAATCATGCTGCCAAGAAGATCAAAAGTTCCGGTGTCGCTGTGCTGGACAGCCCCGTCAAATGGCAGTGGCTGCAAAAACGTTTGCCGATTATCAAAATATGGGGGGTTGGTAAACGTCTGAGCAAACGCCTGAATGCACTGGGTATTCATAATGTTTATCAACTGGCACAGGCCGACCCGCGTTTTATCCGCAAACAAACCAGCATCAATGTCGAACGCACTATTCGCGAGCTTAATGGCGAAGCCTGCATCGGTCTGGATGAACAACCGGCTCCTAAAAAAGAGATTTTCGTTACCCGCTCATTCGGTAAAAAAACTGGCAGTAAAGAAGAGTTATTACGCCATATCAGCCGTTATGCAGCCGCAGCGGCAGAAAAATTACGCAGCCAGAATAGCTTCTGCACCAGTTTGTATTTATTTGCTTTTACTTCAGAGTTCAAACCCGGTTTTTACAGCAACAGTAAAGTCATCAAGCTGCCCTACCCGACCAGTAACAGTACGCTGATTATCAATCACGCCAAACAGGGCATGTCACAGCTTTATCAACCGGGAAGCTTGTTTGCCAAGTGTGGCATAGGTTTACTGGATATTCGGGATCGAAATTTTTACCAGTATGATTTATTCAGCCCTGGCCAGCAGCCTGATACTGATGAATTGATGTCAATGATCGATAGCGTCAACCAGCGTTATGGTCGTGACTCTCTTACCTTTGGTGCAGAAGGTTTAACCGGTAAGTGGACCATGAATCAAAACCGCTTGTCCCCTTCCTATACTTCTTCGTGGCTTGATTTACCCAGAGTGCTTTGCTGATGACTTAACATTGTAAAGCACAATATATGCTGCTCAGTGAGTTTCAATTTTTCTATAAATTTAAAGATTTTTTTCACCACAAAGTCACGAAGTACACGAAGTACACGAAGGTACATCGTTATTTAGCAATAAGCTTTTTAAATTATAACAATGAGTGATTTATCCAATTACTTTTAGCATTATTTGCTTTTCTTCATGAGCTTCGTGCCTTCGTGGTGAGTTTTTATTGATTTTTTTGAATAAGCTGAGTTACAGCACAATAAACTATAGTTATTTACAACACTTCATCAGATAACCCAATAAAATATGGAGGCGACACAAAGCACCTCCACAAAGACTCATTAAGTCAAAAGCCATTCTAATTAACTACCTGATGGACGCCTTCTGTTTAATCTCTGGCGTTGATCATCTGTAAGAATAGCGTCCACTTTTGCTCTCATCTCATCACGATGTGCCTGTCTTGCGATTTGCTGGCCACTTTTCCATTGCTGTTGAGTCTGCTGTAAAGTATCCAGTTCCTGATGCTGTTCAGGGGTCAGGTCATTTAATCGATAGATGCCACGCATGGGTGTTTTCATGCCTCTCATCTGGCTCTGCCCACGTTTACCCTGCTTCCAGTGCATGGGCTGTCTACCAGACATATTCCCCTGCATTTGATTATATTGCCCTCTTTGCATGCCGGGGCCACGCTGATCACAGTTACCATAACCGTTAAAAGCATAAGCAGTTCCAGTAGCCACTACCAGTAACGCGCTTCCAATAAGGATAAATTTTGATTTGTTGTTCATGTTTATTCTCCAGTTTTTGCATTAATCGTTGTTTGTTTCAGTGACTAAACTATAACGCTCTGCTGTGTAAAGTAGGGTCAACTCAGGTAAAGCTTTGCAAAGAAATGCAAAGACTTGCTTCAAGCCCTTTGCAGCAACAATATTTACCTTCAGAATAGTGTTACTGGAGACTTAATAAATGCATATTTTACTAGTTGATGATGACGTAGCACTTTGTGAATTACTACGTGAATATCTGGAAATGGAAAGTTTTCAGGTCTCTATGGTGCACGATGGAAAACAGGCACTGCAAATCATTAATTCAGCTCAACAGACATGGGATGCAATTTTACTGGATGTCATGTTACCGGGTATGAATGGCTTTGATTTATTAAAAGCAATTCGACCACATAATTCCATCCCGATATTAATGCTAACCGCGCGTGGTGAAGATACCGATACAGTGCTGGGACTGGAGCTCGGCGCAGATGAATATGTGGCTAAACCGGTGAGTCCGCGTGTACTTGTCGCTCGTCTTAGAGCTTTAATTCGTCGTGCTTCCAGTGAACAGAAAAGTAGCAGCATTAAAGTAGGAGATCTGAATCTTGATAAACAGGCCAGACTTATTACAGTCTCTGGTGAAACTATTGAACTAACCGGTGCAGAATTCAACTTGCTGAATCAGTTAATTGAAAACTCTGGTGAAGTCGTCAGTCGAGAACAGCTTGCTAAAGAAGGACTGGGGCGTTCATTGCAAGCTTATGACCGACGTATTGAAACTCACATGACTCAAATTCGGCGTAAGCTCGGGCCACAAGCGGATGGAACAGAACGTATAAAAACTGTGCGCGGTGCTGGATACCAATACGTGGTTTCGCGATGAATTTATTCCTGCGTATATTTTTATCTTTCTGGCTGGCAGCCATTCTACTGGCAGCGAGCTTTTACCTGATGGGAAGGTTTTCTGGTGGAGAAGCCATCGAACGCAACGAAGCCGTATTAAAAGCTCAGGCCGATATAGTTGCTTCTCTGTGGCTGAACAATGGAAGACGCGCCACCATGCTCTGGTTAACAGCATTACCATTACTGGAGCGCCCTCACCTGGTCAATGCACAGGGAAAAAGTATGATGCGAATGGGCCCCCGAAAGCAAAAAAACATGCCAATAAGACCCATGATTGCTGGCATCCATCATAAAAAAAATGGCCAGGTAGTCATCATTGCTACGCTACCCAGAGTAACCCCACCTTTATTTCTGGTTCGACACCTGGATAAACGTCAGTTACACCGAATGCCGATGATTTATCTATTACCGTTAGCGTTGGTGATCATTAGCCTGGTCAGTTACTTTCTGGCATCGGTGTTAACTAAACGTATTCGACAATTAAGATCCACAGTTCAGGTTATCGCTGAAGGAGACTTGAGTGCACGTGTGACACTCAAAGGTTCCGATGAGGTTAGCGCACTGGCTACCGACTTTAATCGTATGGCTGACCGCATCAACGATATGCTGAATAGCCAGAGGCAACTGGTCAGCGATGTATCACACGAATTACGTTCACCTCTGGCACGATTACGAATTGCACTGGAACTGGCAGAAAGGTCCGATAACCCCGCAACTTCTCTTCACCGTATTGAGAAAGAAGCTGATGAACTGGAAAGCCTGGTCACAGGGTTACTATCACTGGCTCGTATTGAATCGGGGCAATCTCAGCTGGAAAAACAATCACTATCTTTATGTGAATTATTGAACCAGATTGTAGAAGATGCTAATTACGAGGGACAGGCCATGCAACTTCGTGTTCAGCTGGATAACTGTGACAACATTACGCTATTTGCTGACCCTGTCATGCTGCGTTCAGCTATTGAAAACGTGGTGAGAAATGCCCTGCACTACACACCGAAAAATAGTGAAGTTATTGTTAACGCTTTACAAACTCAAGATTCAGTGACAATAACTGTCGATGATCAAGGTGAAGGTGTGCCTCCTAAAGCACTAAACAAGTTGTTCGAACCTTTTGCACGAGTAGCAGAAGCACGTGATCGACTCAGCGGAGGTTATGGACTTGGACTCACGATTACCGGAAAAGTTATGCAGGCTCATGCGGGTCAGGTAACAGCTGAAAACAGACAGCAAGGCGGTTTAAGAGTTACCCTGATTTTGCCTCGGTAGTCGCCAGTCATACCTTTACTAAATATTTGTAGGGTGCGCCGCACACACCACTTTATTTCAATAATTCAGAATTGGTGCGTGCGGCGGCACCTTACCCTGATTATAGATTTTTTAACACACTTACAATATCTGCTGGTTCCATTCTCTGGGTATAATCAGCATCAACAAAAGCATGCACAATTTCTCTATTTTGTTTAATCACATAGGTCGCAGGCATTGGAAGTTCAAAACTATCATCTCCGTTATAACCCGGAATATCCAGGTTAAACATTTCATAAATTGGTCTAAGTGCTTCGGGTAGTGTGAACACCAGGCCATATTCTCTTGAAACTTTGTTACCTACATCGCTCAACACTTCGAACGTTAATTTATGTTTTTCGGATGACTCAATAGACTTATCTGGCAACTGTGGAGCAATCGCAATTAATTGGGCACCAGTCGCTTCAATTTCAGGTAAAACACGTTGAAGCGCATGCAGTTCCAGGTTGCAGTAAGGGCACCACCCACCACGATATATATTTAGCACGACAGGTCCTTTTGCTAAAGCCTGATTAAGATTAACCTGTTCTCCATGAATATTAGGTAAGCTAAAATCTACCGCCTGATCACCGATACCCAGCGCATTATTTTCAATACCCTGCTCTTTTAAGTCTTTAGTGGTTCCCATCAAAACTTCAATAACATCTTTTGGGGCTTTTGCTAAAGTTTGTTCTCTCTGTTTTTGTATTTCCTCTCGCAGGCTCATTGTAATTTCCTCTTTATTGAATTATTAGAAAGTTATTGAACGATCACTCTATAACTATATTTGAATGATTACTCAAAAATCTGTTAAAGTAAAGTCTATGGCACGCCCAATTCAATTTAATCGCCCCTTAGCGCTGAAACAATCCATGTATTTGTTTTGGGAAAATGGCTATACCAATACTTCTTTGCAGCAACTTGGCGAGCGTATGGATATGCGCCCCGGTAGTCTTTATGCGGTGTTTAAAAATAAACGCCAACTATTTTTTGAAACACTGGAACTGTATTTCGAACGTAGTTCAAATTTATTAAAAGATAGATTACAAAGCGGAAATACCGCCATGCAGAGTATTCACATTTTTTTCGAATCGTTAATCGACGATCTTGTCGATGAGAAGACTATGAAAGGTTGTTTGATGATCAACACAGCCACTGAACTTGCTGATCAGGATGATGAGATCAAACATAAACTGGACATTATGTTTAAAAGCCATGAGCGACAGTTTTTTAAAGTATTAAGCCAGGCTCAAAAAGAAGGCGATCTAGCTAAAAACAAAGATCCGAAAACACTAGCCATGTTTCTTTTGATGGGTGTCAGAGGCCTAAAGGTTTATAGCCAGACAGATAATTCCCGAAATAAATTACAGACACTAGTCAATACACTTTTATCAACACTCAGGTAATTATATTGTCTTCACCACGCTCACAGGGATAGATTCCATTAAGTAGAATTCATCCACTACGCATTGCTAGATATTTATTCGCAGCAAGCTGCGGGGAATAGCACCCCAAGAGATTTAAAGCAGACACCAGGCTGCAATTAATTCTCTTTGAGCGACCAATAGGTGCTCTTTTTCCAGCTATGCTATTTCACTAGTGTTTATGATTGTGCTCGTGTGGTTCAGCTGCTGGTAATGCCTTTCCAGAAGCATAGGTTTTAACTGCAGTAACAGGGTCACTTTCACTGGTTGCAATAACTTTGATACCTCGCATGGACATCTTACGGATAAAGCCATCTCCGCAACCACCTGTTATCAGAACATCAAAAGCATCTATCGGATGGGAACCACCTTTAAACTCATGCATAGACATTTCTTTAGGTAAATCGAGACGGTCAGTTTCTACCCACTCTCCTACACTCGGACTGGTGTAAACAAGGAAACGACGCGACTTCCCTGCATGGCCGGTGATGGTTCTAAAATTTTGACTGGTTACAGCAATATTCATGTTTAACTCCTATCTGTATTGAATTTCAATCATGCTGTTGCCTGAATAACAACACCTTTAACCCAGGCTTCCATTGTATCATTGGCTAACGCCATAGGTGCTTCCATAAAAGATATAGTAAAACCTGTTTCGGTTTCAGCTATGCCAATAGAACGTGGGCGTACTGCCAACATTTCAGCTTTAGGTAATTTAGTACCAAAACAGAAAACAACATTGCGGGCATCAATAATATCTTCAGCCATCTCACCACCTTCTAGACCTTTAGTATGGCTGTAATGATCGAATTCACCAATGAAACGAGTGATTTTGTGCTCATCAATCAACTGTTTAAAGTAATCCACGAGTTCCTGAGATGAGTTAAAAGTCGTTTCAGTTTTATCAATCTCCAGCTTAAACATAGGAAATTTTTCCTGTAATAGAACTTGTTTCATTTATTTCTCCAAAAAATTATTCAATTTGAAATTAATCTGCCACACAAATTTTTCCTTTCTGTGCTGCTTTAAATGTTTTAAACAGTAACAGTACAACCAGTGCACTTAGTGAAAATAGAAGTCCCAGACCAATATTCCCATAAAATTCCTTACCAGTGATCAAGCCCATAACCATACTTGCAATACTCATTGCAGCTAGAGGAAATGAATAAGCCCACCAGGACATAAAAAATGGTAACCGAGCAAAACGGGGTAGCTGACTGAGTAATAAAATAGTCAAAAATAATGCGAAATTAAATAATACCTGTGCAAACGCATCCAGTCCTCCAGTCAGTTTTACATAAGCCATAAAGCCAACAGCAGGAGGTGCTATTAAAATAAACAGGGTTGGCAATAGCTTTTCAGGTAGAGGGGTGTGAAAAATAATGCGGTTGAATACGATAATCATCAGAATCAACCAGAACATCATGCCGATACTGAAGAAAAACCAGGAAAGTTCGATATAACCCAAAGGCACACCAGCCAGAGGTACAATCACATTACCTACTGCTGGAATAAACCAGGCTGGATTCATATGATGTATTTCAAATTTTTCATGATGCAGCCAGGAATTCATGACCATCATGGAAATAACCATATGCAAAATGGTTCCTGTAGCCCATAGAACCAGACTTACCTGCACAGAAATAGACATAAAAGCCACGGCAAATAATAACAAGCTGATTGAAATTGCCGGTATAAAATTCATTTTTATCGGATTAGCCCATTCCTTCAGGATGGCTTCACGAAAATTCAAACCTTTATAGATATACATAACTGCAAGCAATATGAATACTAAAATGGATTGCACCAGTAAAGTAGAAAAAATAATGCTACTGAACTGATATATTTCACTCGCTTTTTCCCAGGCTAAGGTCAATCCTGCCAGACCCATAACCATGGCAAAAAATGAAATCGGCATATGTTCTAACCGGTTTGGTATTTGCATGTTTTACTCCAAAGTTAATGTATTGAGAAAGTCTAAACAGACTGATGTAAACTGGCATTGAAAAATTTCAATGCCGTAGAAAAAATTTTGGGTAATCAGTGAAAACGATACAAATTGAAAATGCATGGCGTGGTGCCAAGCGCTGTAAAAATTGTGCTATCCGCCACCTGGTATTATTTGCCGACCTGGATCAGTTAGATTTTGATCGAATTCACCACCCCATCGATGACATAGAATATGAACCCGGTAGCCGTCTTTATATGCAGGGTGATGAAATGCCGTTTGTGTATACGGTTAGATCAGGTTTGATAAAACTGGTGCAGCGACGTCCAAACGGCGATAGAAGAATTGTACGCCTGCTCAGTCAGGGAGACCTTGTGGGTTTGGAAAGCCTGAATGGACAGGTTGCAGATCATGAAGCTATCACCATGGATCATGTGAAGGTATGCAGGATTCCCCGCTCGGTTATAAATTCACTGCAACGCGATACACCAAACTTACATAATGCTCTTATCCAACGCTGGCAAAAAGCGCTAAGTGGTGCAGATGACTGGATTACTCGACTATCCACTGGCAATGCCAAAGAACGTGTCGCCCGACTTCTGTTATTACTTGACGAGAACTCTACTGATGACTGTTTTTTTCTGCCAACCCGCGAAGATATGGGTGCTATGTTAGGCATCACGACCGAAAGTGCCAGCAAAGCCACTGCCGAATTTCGAAGAAAAGACTGGCTAAAGCCTTTAAGTCAAAACAGAGCCTGGATCGATACAGCAGAACTGCTTCAGCAGTTTGATTAGTTATTTTATTATCCTTCAATCAGTACCGATTGTTTTTGCTTACAACTATGTGAATAAATAAATGAAAGATTTAGCCGATTTTCCTATCTCAGATTTAAAATCCATCAAAGTAGTATTTACCGATATCGATGACACTCTAACAACAGATGGACGTTTAACTGCCGATGCCTACTCCGCAATGGAAGCTTTAAGACAACACAATATAAAGGTAGTCCCAATAACTGGCAGGCCAGCAGGATGGTGTGATCAAATCGCACGCATGTGGCCCGTTGATGGCGTTGTCGGTGAGAATGGTGCTTTCTATTTTTATTACGACGAGAAAGCAAAACGTATGATTAGATACTATGTCGATTCAGTGAGTGTTCGTGAATCTAACCGCCAAAGACTAAAATCCCTGGGTGAAAAGATACTAGAAACAGTTAAAGGTTGTGCTATTTCTGCAGACCAGTTATACCGCGAAGCAGATCTGGCAATAGATTTTTGCGAGGATGTTCCTCCACTGAGTCAAGCCGATGTAAGTAGAATTGTTGATTTATTTGAACAGCAAGGCGCTAGTGCTAAAATCAGCTCAATTCATGTCAACGGATGGTTTGGTAGGTACGATAAGTTATCCATGACACGTATTTTCGCTCAAGACTGTCTGGGTATAAACCTGGAAACTGATAAAGCCATTTGCATATTTGCAGGAGACTCACCAAATGATGTACCCATGTTTGAGTTCTTTCCACATTCTGTAGGCGTTGCAAATATCAAAAATTTTATTGAACAGCTATCGACAAAACCTGCTTATATTACTCAGGGTAAAGGGGGTGCTGGTTTTGCTGAACTGGCGGTAAAATTAATTGAAGCCCGGAAGTAAGTAACTATCTTTTAAGCTATATATATTTGGAAAACAGGCTATGTCTAACCGGTTCAACTGACTCTTTTTAAAATGATAAGAACCACCTATTCTCCTTAAATTTATTGGCCGCAAAATAGGTATTCCAGTCATTAGTAACTCATGATTACATGACTAACTTGTACTATAACCAGTCAATTAAAAATGACTTTCTTTATCTCTGTCATATGGACATATCGGTTGTTTCAGTCAAAAGGCTCATATCTCTGGAAACGACCCATCAGAGTCATTCCTGACAGGTTGTAGGGAACGGCAGGTCAGTCAAATAAGCAGTCATTTACACAAAAAAAGCCACCTCAAAGGAGATGACTCTTATGAAACTATTTGTGTTAACTATTAAGCTTTAAGTCTACGAGCAAACCCAAGACCAAAGAGCCCTGCTACAAATAGAGCGATGATTGAGGGTTCTGGAACAGTAGTAGTGTTACCACCATCACCACCATCACCATCATCACCACCACCACCATCATTATCACCCGGAACTAAACTACCCTGGTTTGCTTCAATGAATATATTATACCATGATCCTCCTAAAATCGGGTTTAACCATTCAACAGTTAACTGGTGATCACTACTAGTAGTATCGAAACTAAATTCACCAAGCGTACCAAGTCCTGTATTACCTAATAAAATACCGTCCCAATAGAGGTTATAGTCATCAGCATGGCAGCAGTAATCTTGAACTGAAACACTAGTATTTACATAATAATTAGCATCAAATGCTGTTAGGTCAAAATTCCAAATATCATCACCTGACCCATCGTCATAAGGGGCAGCATAAACCCAAGCATGCCTAAGAGAATCACTCGTTGCACTAGTTGAGTAAGTATTTGATCCTGAGCTCAGGACCACTTCTTGTATTAGCTCTGCATTCACACCGTTTGATAAAAGTAAAAGTGAGACTGAAGCAATAAACCTTAATATTAAAATCCGCATTTTTAATCCTCATACCCTATAATTTGATTAAGACATAATTTTATGCAAATATTGATCCATATAATTAATGATTCTATTAATCAGATACATAAATATAAATACAAAAATATCGATACTAGAAGTGTATAGTTTTTTTTACACATTACGAGGTATTTGTAACATTATATTTACAACTTTGTCTGGTAGATATTCATAAACAAACACCCAGAATACTAACCGCGCTCGTATCTAGAAACGGGTTTATTGATCTAGGTATATAGATAGGTAGCAGCCAACCTGTATGAAAAATGATCGACGCCCTGTTCGCAAAGCACAAGTTCAGATACCTACGTTCAATCAACGGGAACAACCGCTTTATCAACACTGCGGTTATAGATGTTATCACCCTGAACTGACCGGTTATGGCACATTGCACACATTCTCTGTTGTCAGGAAAATGGCAGGTAACGCTGAAATTTGTCACTCCTATAAATTGCAAGGAATAACCCCCAGAGGGTCGACAGCTGAGGTTAGTTTAGACAGAAAGGAGCGACCGATATTATCGATACCTGTCATTATTTGTTATAGGACAATTCTCTAGCAATGAATTCGTTTTACCACTTCAGGTAATCGATTAGAGCACGTGGTTGGCACTCCCATGTTTCCATCAATTTATCTAAAGCCTTTTGGTAGTTTGACTCTTGCTGGAACATTTCAACATGAATTCCCTGAGTAACAAACAAGCTGTCAATGCCCATGTTTGAAGCACCGGGCATATCCGTCTCAAAAGAGTCACCAATGGCCAGTATTCTTGAAGCAGCTGTATCGGGTAAAACACTGAGGCACCTTTCATAGATCGGTCGGTGTGGCTTACCAAACTCGAATACCCTGCCCCCAAGTTCTCGATATCTAATAGCCAGTGCACCACCACAAAAATAAGGCACGCCTCCTCTTACCGCAATCCGGTCTGAGTTAGCACACACCATGGGCAGATTTCTACTGGCAGCATCGAGCAATAAGTTATCGTACTTTTCAACTCTGTCCTGCATATTTTCTACACCGGTAACCAGCATGAAGCTTGCCTGATCAAGAGATGATACTTCTTCAATATCAAGGCCATCGAGCAATGATCGGCTTCGCTCGTTTCCTATATACAAACACTGTCGTCCCCATTCAAGCTGATATTGCTCTGAACGATTAAACATAGCCTGCCAGGCTTCTTCACCAGAACTAAATAGAAAATCAAAGTGATCTGATGGAACACCCAGTTTGTCCATCTCCTGCACCAGTTTAGAACTTCGACGTGCAGCGTTGGACAGAATAATGACTGTTTTATTAGCATCTTTTAAAACCTTCAAACAGCTAATTGCATCATCAAAAACGTCTACTCCATCGTGCAGAACTCCCCAGGCATCCACCAGAAAAACATCATAGTCATTAGTTAAATTGTTAACCCCATAAATACATGGTATGGTCATGATTTATTCACATCCCTAAGTGCAAAAAGTCGATTCTGTCATGCTGTAAAGCAGCTTGTAAAGCACACTTCCAGTTAGAAAGTGAATACTAAATAAAATAAGTACAGGTCTAATAAGTATTAAACAGATATTTATTATTTCCCTAAAATAAAAAAGTGAATAATCACATTAAACAATCAGGAGAGTTAACATAATGATACGTTTAACAACTACCCGAAAACGAGCCACGGTAAGCATGGCTGCAATTTTTGGGCTTGCTTTAACGATGACGGGCTCAGCATCAGCTGCTACATGCAGCAACCGTGGTGACCTCGATAAACGTTATTGTGACGAAAATGGTGATCTTGTCGCTGATACACCATCCGATAAATCTAAATGGTTAAACCCGAGTACACTTGTATTTTCCTACACGCCCGTCGAAGACCCTTCAGTTTATGAAAATGTATTCACCGAGTTTCTGACCTATATGGAAAAGAAAACCGGTAAACGTGTTCGCTGGTACGGTGCAGATTCTTACGCATCTCAGGTTGAAGCTATGCGTTCCGGGCGATTACATATTGCTGGTATATCAACAGGCCCAACCGTTTTTGGTGTAAATCTGGCAGGGTATGTTCCTGTTGCAATCATGGGCAAAGATGATGGTCGCTTTGGTTATAAATTACAGCTAATTACTCACAAAAGCACTGACATCACAAAGGTCTCGGATTTGAAGGGACGTAATGTGGCACATGTTACGCCTTCATCTAACTCTGGAAATCAGGCACCACGAGCTTTATTCAAGTCGATGGGTGTTCAACCAGATAATGACTATAAGGTTAAGTACTCCGGTAAACATGATAACTCAATCATGGGTGTTGCCAATCAAGACTATGAAGCCGCACCTGTTGCTTCCAGTGTGCTGGACAGAATGGTTGAAAAAGGTGTTGTTAATCGTGACGATCTACGGGTGATATGGGAATCAAAGCTATTTCCTACAACATCCTACGGTTATGCACATAACCTTCATCCAGACTTACAGAAAAGTATCCGTGATGCTTTTCTGACATTTGACTGGAAAGGTACTGCTCTGGATAAAGAGTTTGGTAAAAAATCCGACCGTTTTATTCCAATCACTTTCAAAGAGCACTGGGTTGATATTCGCACTATTCAGAAGACCAATGGCACTGTCTACAGCGAAGAAAGCCTGAAAGGTCTGAAGATCAAAAAGAAGAAGAAAAAGAAGAAGTAAGTAGTTCTTAGGTAGTAAACATAAAAGTTATATTGAGTATCGTGGCCGCTTTTAACGCGGCCACAGTTTTAAGGGCAGGAGAATTAAATTAATGCTAAAGATCGAAGGTTTAACCAAGGCTTATACAACAGGTACCAAGGCTCTTAACAATGTGAGCTTATCCATCGATGAACCTCAGGTAGTCGCCATTATTGGTCCATCAGGCGCTGGCAAGAGTACCCTCATTCGCTGTATCAACCGGTTAGTAGAACCCACATCAGGGGTAGTCGAATTGAATGGCACCAATTTAGTCACATTAAAAGGTGGTGCTTTACGAAAAGCCCGACGCCGAATTGGTATGATCTTTCAGGAATACAATCTGGTAGAACGCTTAACGGTGATGGAAAATATTTTATCGGGTCGACTGGGTTATGTCAGTTTTCTGCAAGCTTTCAGACGCAGCTTCCCGAAAGATGATGTCTCTGCCGCATTCAGGCTACTCGATCGTGTTGGCTTAAAAGGCTATCAGGATACTCGGGCTGATGCATTGTCCGGCGGACAAAGGCAACGAGTCGGTATTGCGCGTGCACTCATACAGCGCCCAGAACTATTACTAGTCGATGAACCTACTGCAAGTCTTGATCCTAAAACGGCTCGCCAGGTCATGCGCATTATGGTTGAACTGGCACTGGAACAGAACACCCCAACTATCGTCAATATTCATGACGTTCCACTGGCTAAAAGTTTTGCTAACCGTGTCATTGGTATGAGAGATGGAGAGATTGTTTTTGACGGTAATCCTGATGACCTTACTGAGACTGAATTAACCAATATTTACGGTGAAGAAGACTGGAGTGCTGAAGCAGCAAACAAAAATGGGGATGCACCACTAGCACAGGCTGCAACCTCATGAGTAATGTTCATCCAACGGTCTGGCATCGACCCAGCCTGATCGAAAACCCATGGCTAAGGTATGGTCTCACCGCCCTGGCTTTGGCATATCTTTTCCTATCCATCGGATCATTAGAGATTGACTGGGAACGAGTCAGCAAAGGGTTACCACGTGCAGCCAGTATTTTTGAAAGAATGTTTCCACCCGATTTCAGCCGTTGGGACTTGCTGGTTCGAGGTATGGTGGAAAGTCTTGAAATGGCTTTCGCCGCAACTTTCATCGGCATGTTTTTAGCCATACCACTTGGTCTTTGTGCCGCATCAAATTTGGTACCCCGGCCTGTTTATCTTGTAGCTCGTAGTATCATTGTTTTAACACGTACTTTTCATGAAGTAATCATCGCAATATTCTTTGTCAAAATTTTCGGTTTCGGCCCCCTTGCCGGTGTATTAACGCTGGTTGTAGCGTCAGTCAGTTTCATTGCTAAAATGTTGGCCGAAGATATCGAAAACATGGGGCCAGGTCAGGTTGAAGCCATTAAGGCCACGGGGGCGAGCTTCTTTAAACTACTACTCTACGGTGTTGCACCTCAGATTTTGCCACGCTATCTGGGTGTTTCTATCTATAGAATGGATGCCAATATCAGGCATTCCACTGTCGTTGGAATTGTCGGGGCTGGCGGTATAGGTCAAACTCTATCGGCTACATTCTCCCGTTATGATTACGATTTCAGTATCACTATCCTTGCTTGCATTATTATCATTGTATTCTTTGGTGAAATTTTCAGTAACTGGGCAAGGGGGCGTTTAAGATGAGCCTGCTTAATACCACTTCAGAACAGTATCCAGACATCTGGCATAAACATTCAACAAAAGAATTGCTTACTCGCTATTTCTGGTATCTTATCGTTGTATTTGTCGCTGTATGGTCGGTTCGGCATTTAGACATCCCCTGGTTTTATTTTCTTGATGCTCACGTACAGGCTGCTGATTTAGGCTCAAGAATGTTCCCACCTGATTGGGACTATATCGATGTAATCTGGGACCCTTTACTGGAAACCATTCATATCGCCACATTAGGTACTCTGGTCACTTTTTTCATTGCTTTTCCAACTGCCTTTTTAGCTGCAAGAAATACTACGCCTAATACTATTGCCTGGTTAATCGGTAAATTCATACTGGTTTCTACCCGGTCTGTAAACACAGTCGTTTGGGCTTTATTATTTGTCGCCATTTTTGGCCCGGGGCCAATTGCAGGAATCTGGGCTGTAGCATTTCGTTCAGTGGGTTTTGTAGGCAAGTTGATCGCTGAAGCTATCGAAGAAATAGATGTTGGACCCGTTGAAGCCATCGAAGCTACAGGAGCTTCACGTTTGCAGGTTCTGTTATATGGTGTTTTACCCCAGGTGTTACCGGTTGTATTTGGTACCATGGTTTATCGTTGGGATATTAATATCAGGGAATCAACTGTGCTCGGTTTTGTCGGTGCTGGCGGAATTGGAATAGAACTTTATTCTTCAATTAATCAGTTTGCATGGAGTGAAGTTTCACTCATTCTTGGGACCGTTTTAATAGTGGTCGTATTCAGTGAGTTCATTTCGGCTCTGGTACGTTCTAAGGTTAAATAGACCTGACACTTTAAGACTGGTGCGCCAAGCGCACCATTAACTCTCAAATAACGCTGTTAAGTTTAACTGCACAATATTTAAATTCTGGAATCTTGGCAATAGGATCCAACGCTTCATTGGTCACCAGGTTTGCAGCAGCTTCGTGATAACAAAAAGCCATAAATAACGTTCCCTGCTGAACACCATCATCTGTTCGCGCCGTAGCTTTTATTTTTCCACGCCTGGATTCAATTTCTACAAACTCTCCATCTGCAATTTTGTATTTAATCAGATCTTGAGAATTAATACTAAAAACTGGCTCTGGCTCCAAAGCATCTAGAACTCGAGTCCGTCTCGTCATGGTTCCAGTATGCCAGTGTTCAAGTTGACGCCCTGTGGTAAAAACCAATGGAAAATTTTCATCGGTTAATTCATCCGCATGTGTGTATTGAGCTGCTACAAATTTTCCTCGACCAGATGCTGTCGGGAAACCGCCTTTAAATATAGTAGCAGTTCCAGGATCGGCTTCCTGTTTAAGCGGATAAGTTAAACTATGTTCCTGTTCTAAACGATGCCATGTCATGCCAGCAAGGCTTGGCATCGCTTGTCGAATTTCAGCAAAAACATCGGCCGGGCCTTCATAGTTCCAGTCAAGTCCCATTCGTTTTGCGACCTGTTGAATTATCCATAGATCCTGTTTAGCTTCACCAGGTGGATCAACGGCCTGCCTTCCCATCTGAACACGACGATCGGTATTGGTAAAAGTACCTGTTTTTTCGGGGAATGCAGAAGCGGGTAAAATAACATCAGCAAAACCGGCTGTTTCGGTAAAAAATATATCCTGTACAACCAGGTGATCAAGTTCCGATAAAGCCTTACGTGCATAATTTAAATTTGGATCAGACATGGCCGGATTTTCACCTTCGATATACATTCCATGAATCTGTTTATTATGTATCGCATGCATAATTTCAACCACGGTTAAGCCCAGTTGAGAATCGAGTTTTGTATTCCACAGTTTTTCAAAACTAGCCCTGGCTGTTGCATCACTCACCCGATTATAATCAGGCAGCATCATCGGTATTAAACCTGCATCCGAAGCTCCCTGAACGTTATTTTGACCTCGTAGGGGATGCAATCCAGCACCATCCCGACCAATCTGTCCTGTCATTAAGGCCAGTGCAATCAGGCAACGCGCATTATCAGTTCCATGAATATGTTGAGAAATACCCATACCCCAGAAAATCATCGAGCCAGCTGATGTTGCATAAAGTCTAGCAACTTCACGTAATGCTTTTGCAGGTATGCCACAAACAGTCGATACTTTTTCAGGACTGTAATCTTTTACATTCTGTTTTAAAGCTTCAAAACCTTCAGTATATTTTTCAATAAATTCATCATTTTGCAAGCCTTCTTCAATAATGCAGTGCATCAATGAATTCAACAGGGGCACATCGGTATCAGGACGAAACTGTAAAAAATGTGTGGCATAACGATTAAGATCTGACCTGTAAGGATCAAGTACAATCAGTTTTGTTCCAGCCTTAACAGCATTTTTCATAAAAGTGGCTGCAACCGGATGATTAACCGTAGGTTTTGATCCTATAACAATGATAACTTCTGCCTTGCTCACATCAGCTACCTGATTGGATACAGCAGCCGAGCCAATACATTCGAGCAAAGCTGCTACTGACGATGCATGACACAGCCGGGTACAGTGATCGACATTATTGGTTCCAAAGCCAGTGCGAATTAATTTTTGAAATAAATAGGCTTCTTCATTACTGCCTTTAGCCGAGCCAAAACCGGCCAAAGCATTACCCCCAAATTTATCACGAATAGAACTCAAACCATTTGCAGCTAAAGCAAGTGCTTCATCCCAGCTTGCTTCCCGAAAAACTTTGTTGATATCACTTTGTGGCACAAGTTTTTCAGTTTTACTTACGCCTTCTCGTCGAATCAGCGGCTTAGTTAAACGTCCCGGATGATGGATGTAGTCAAAGCCATAACGTCCTTTAACACAAAGCCTGTTTTTATTGGCAGGACCATCACGCCCGTCGACATGTGTTATCTTTCCCTCTGATACGTTATAGGTTAACAGACAACCTACCCCGCAATATGGACAGGCTGTATCGACTTTTTTATCGGTTACCAGATCAGTATTTTCTAATTTATTTTTCAATGCACCGGTTGGGCAAACCTGAACACATTCTCCACAGGACACACAACTGCTGGTTCCCATTTCATCATCCAGGTCAAATACAATTTTTGAATGACTTCCGCTAAAAGCAAAACCAATTACATCATTAACCTGTATTTCACGACAAGCGCGAACGCAACGGGTACATTGAATACAGGCTGATAAATTAACGACAATAGCAGGATTACTCGAATCACCATCAGGTTGCTGATGAGCATCAAACCGGGGCTTTCCTATGTCTAATTTATTACACCAGCTTTCAAACTCTGAACTCTGCTTCAAGGTGCCTTCATCTGGTTGAGGCATATCTGACTTAAGCAATTCCAGCACCATTTTTTGTGCAGTTCTAGCTCTATTATTTGCTGAGTTAACCACCATGCCATCAGTTGGTTGACGGCAGCAGGAGGCAGCCAGAACCCGTTCCCCTTCAATTTCTACCATGCAGGCACGACAATTTCCTTCAGCAGGAAAACTTTCTTTGAAGCATAAGTTAGGAATTTCTATTTGTGCACGTTTTGCAGCCAGTAAAATAGACTCATCCTTGAAAGCCTCTATTTCAATACCATCCAATGTGAAGTTGATATTATTTTCTTTAGAGCTTGTTTTCATCATTCAAACTCCTGCGGAAAATATTTCAGTGCACACAATAATGGATTGGGTGCCGCCTGCCCCAGACCGCATATTGAAGCATCTACCATCACTTTTGATAATTCCTTAAGCAAAGGAATATTCCAGCTTTCTTGTTCCATTAACTTCACTGCTTTAGAAGTTCCAACTCGGCAAGGTGTACATTGGCCACAGGATTCATGTTCAAAAAAGCGCATCGCATTAAGAGCCAGTTTTTTTGCTGAATCTTTATCAGAGAAAATAATGATTGCTGCTGAACCTATAAAACATCCGTATTCCTGTAAGGTATCAAAGTCCAGTGGAGTATCAGCCAGTGATGCTGGCAAAATACCACCTGAAGCACCACCTGGAAAATATCCATACAGAGTCTGCCCTTCTAACATGCCGCCACAGTATTCATCGATTAACTCTCGAACTGTAATGCCTGCTGGCGCTAGATGCACACCCGGTTTATTGACACGCCCACTGACTGAAAAAGAACGTAGACCTTTACGATCGTGACGACCCTGAGAAGTAAACCAGTCGGCACCTTTTTGAACAATATCCCGAACCCAGTAAAGCGATTCCATATTTTGTTCCAGTGTGGGTTGACCGAATAAACCTACTTCTGCCAGATACGGTGGACGTAATCTTGGCATTCCACGCTTACCCTCAATCGATTCAATCATGGCTGATTCTTCACCACAAATGTAAGCCCCTGCTCCACGACGTAAAATTATTTCTGGTAATTTTGCTGGTGGATTTTCTCTAAGTTGGTCCAGCTCTTTTTTCAGCATTTTTCGAATGCCTGTATATTCATCACGAATATAAATGTACACAGTTTTTGCCTGAATAGCCCAGGCGGCAATTAAGGTTCCTTCAATGAAACGATGAGGATCTCGTTCGAGATAATGACGATCTTTAAAGGTACCTGGCTCACCTTCATCAATATTAACGGCTACATAACGAGGTGATTGCTGAGTGCGTAAAATTGACCATTTTCGCCCGGTAGGAAAACCAGCACCGCCTAATCCGCGCAAATTTGAATCTTCCAGTGTCTGAATTATATCTTCTACTTTATGAATACCTGACATACATTCAGACAATAACTCATATCCCTTTTCTTTTTTGTATGACTCATAGTTAATGTAGCTTTCCGGTAAACTGGCTTCTGTTTGCTGATTTTCGATGACCGAAATAACTTTATCGGTTGTTGCTTTTTCAACAGGGTTATTTGCAACAACAGCAACAGGTGCTAGCTGACAATGCCCAACACAGGGGACAGCCTGAATTCGAATCTCATTTCCAATCGTTTTTTCCAGTTCTTTAATTAATTGCTCTGAACCTGACATTTCACAGCTTAAAGAATTGCACACTCTGACAGTGAGTTGTGGTGGTGGGATTTGATCATCTTTAATTACATCAAAATGATGGTAAAAAGTAGCTACTTCATAAACTTCACTCTGAGCAAGTTTCATCTCATCAGCCAGGGCGACCAGATGAGCAGCTGAAATAAACCCAAATTCATCCTGAATTTTATGCAAATGTTCAATGAGTAAATATCTTTTCCGTGATGAACTCCCTAGTAAAGATCTGACTTCAACAAGTGCATGAGAGTCAACTGATCGTCCTCTGGGCTGTCTTCTTCCTTTTTTGAATTTTGCCTTTGTTTTAATTTTTATATTTATATCTGACACAAGTTATCCTCGTGATTACAACCTTAAGAAAGTTGACTAATCGATAAAATCAAATAGTTAGTAATTTTACATCAATAATTACATAAAAACGGGTTCATCAGAAATTTAAAGTGACATTATTTTGATTACTCAAGTAATCCGGTCAATAACAGAGAATTATCATCAACTTCAAATTCGCGTTATTCAAATACAACATTGGTTAACTGATATTAGTGAGACTAAACAGTGGATGGGCTGGACGATGGTTTCAAGGAGGTTGAAAATACATCTCAATAGTTTAAGCAGACAATTGAACACTTCATTCAATTACATCCGTAGCAACTAAAGAAATTTATCCCTACAATAAAAAGTGTGAGACCTGAGTCGTGTTCTGCAGCAGTTGTCTTCTCAGGACATGCAAATACCTACCTACTCACATTTCATACAAATTTGAATGCTAATCATAATTTTTACTTATATCTAAATGGTCATGTTCTGGCTCAAGTCCACGTTTAGCTGGATCTATCAAACCGGGCAAAATTCTTTTAATACTTTTATGAAGTTTTTCACCTGCAATATCAATAATATAACCGGTAATCCATTTATTATCTTTTTCCCCCATCTGAGCACTAACATGATCACCCAGCATACGGTAAAAAATAAAACTGGGTCCGTCGATTTGATTGAACTGGCACTGTGAATAATCACCAATACGTTGATTTAAAACAGTTAAAAATTGCTTCCTGAAGTCACCTTCACCATCAGTATCCAAACGGTTATCCTGCAATATACCAGCCATGTGCAAACCAGCAGCACTAATAATTCCATTTCGCTGCTCAAGATCAAATTGATCGTAGACAATTCTGTCGACTAACTGTAAAAGGAAAGCAGCAAATTCAGTCAATACATCCAGACGTTGTGACTGAGTATCTGTCTGAAAACCTTCATTTTCAAGGTCCAGTACGGCCTGTCCCGCTATCTGCCAAATATTGAAACTGATTGCAGAACCAATATCATCAAGGCTTCTGCCACGACCACGCTGATTCCAGCCTACTTTTAATCTTGCCATATTTTAAACAAACTCATGTAGAAAATTAATTTGTGGAATGCTAGCATAAAATTCCTGAGTATTTTAGTAGGTTTTCTGTGGCTTCACATTTCCAACTAACAACATTACAACAAGAACTGATTACTCAGGTTCAACATAATTGTGATATTTCTGATGCAAATCATGCAGGTAACTACACCCTGTGTATTTACCTTTTGAAAATGCGTGAATATTACCGCTGGATACATGCTCTTGATTTTAGTGATAACTTTGATAGTGAATCAATGAGTTCATGGCTACGTGATAAGGAAGAAATCTGGGATCAGGTTATCGATGAACCTTATAAAACCATAATAAATGATTCTGTAGAGTTTGATATTTTTGATAACAGAGGAATTAACGCTCACTTACACGACCAACAACTTTTTTATCATGCTGGTATAGGTAGAAGCACAATCCAGCATTTCTTTGTTGCAGAACGTGTTCACAGCTATACATCTCAAAATACTCAAATAACAGTAACCGGTAAAGAATACGCACGTGATTTAACCGCACCACCTGCCATGTCTACACAAACAGAAATTGTGGTACGCCAGGAATCATTAAAACGAATGTGCTGGGAGCGGTATCAGGAATGGCACTGGAGCAAGTTAGACAACCCAATGGGAACAGCACTGGCATATTACCCCTTTGATGACTCAATACCTGATGCCCTACAGTTAATGGTTGAAGCTGAGCAGAACACCTTAATCCAGCATGAAATTGGAGAAATGAAAATCACCTCAGAGTTTGGAGAACAGTGGTCAGCTATGATGCTTGGACTACTGGGTTCTAAAGCTGAATTAATGGCCAGAGCTGTTCGTGATAACCTGGCTGATAGTTTATCTACTCTTCCTTTTTTAATTCAACAGCAAAACCCAGCCTGTTTACATTTTTACTTTGCAAATTTAACCTATATGCGAAAGGAATTATTTCCATCAGCCATTTCAGCCTTTCAAAAGTGGTCCCAAACTGGAGATTTAACACCTTTAACAAGTTTGTCTCAACCTGCTACTCAACACTGGCGAAAAACAGTAATTTCTATACTTGAAATCAGTCAGCAGAAAAAGCAAGATTCAGCATCAAAAATCGTTGCCTTAGTAGACCAGTCAAAATATTAAAACAAACCTTAAGCTCAAAAAGTAAAACCAGGATACTTATAATATCTGTGCAAAAGGTGTTAACTATATTGCAACTAAACTGGATGAAATTGTCTTAATTTAGAAAAAAACAATAATTATCACACTTTAGGAAAATTATTTAACGAATCTAATACGGTTTTTCAGAACAACCTTCAAATCTCAACTATGCTTATCTCAGCATAGGTCAACTTATACCTAAAGTTTTTTAATACTTATCCGTTAATGTGATATGTATCATTACAATACACCTATATTCGGCAGGTTATAAATGAATATTATTACAAATTTAAAACTTTCAAAAAAACTAGCTCTCCTAGTTACAGTCCCGATTCTGATTATGCTGTCTTTCAGTATTTTTCAATCATATAAAGCCTTTAATCTGCGAATCATCAGCTCACAACTTGCAGTAATGGTCGAGTTCAGTGTCAATGCAAGCAACCTTGTTCATGAATTACAGAAAGAGCGAGGTATGACGGCTGGTTTCATAGGTAGTCAGGGGAAAAATTTTGCTGATAAAATTGATGGACAAAGAAAATTAACCAATAACAAACTGGAAACTTTTAATCATTTTCTCAGTGATTTTAATGCTAATAATATAAGTTTGGAATTTGCTCAAAATCTGGATAAATTATTACTTCGTCTTGATCAACTCAAACAAAAAAGATCAGCTATTAATGACCTGAAATTACCTTTGGGAGAGGCTCTTGCTTATTACACTGGAAACAACAGTGCTTTGTTAAGTCTCATAGAACAAATGTCAACACATGCCCCTGATCAGGAAATGGCAATCATGATCTCTGCTTATGCCAATTATCTTCAGGGAAAAGAGCGCGCAGGTATCGAAAGAGCAGTAATGGCAAATACTTTCTCTAAAAATGAGTTCACCGGAAACCTGTTTTTTCGCTTTATGGGACTGGTTACCACTCAAAAAATCTATGCTGATGTCTTTTTATCACTCGCTAAAGAAAGTGACATTGCTTTTTACCAATCGACCATGACGGGTGAGTTTATAACAGAAACTGAAAAAATGCGGAATACCGCTATGAGTTCATCTTCACGTACTATCCTGACGAATGAACTCAGTAAAATAGTTGGATATGGGGGCATAATTCACCGGTTTAAAAACTATGTTCTACGGGGAAGACAAAAAGATTTAGATAAAATTAATATTTTTTCTGAACGAGCCAATGAAATATTAGATCAATATAAAAAACTACCAGGAATTACAGACAGTGTCAGCAAGGAAATTGAGACAGTAAGAGATGTGTTCAATAATTATAAGCAGGCTGCAGAAAGTGTCTCTGAATTTAAAAGTGAAGGTAAAACAATCAGGGAAATTGACGGTATCGTCAAAATAAATGATGGCCCTGCTTTAAAAGCAATCACAAACCTGAGCAAAGGAAATTTTGATATCGATCCAACCTACTGGTTTAAAATGCAAACAGGAAAGATAAATTTACTAAAAGAAGTTGAAAACCACCTTGCACAGGGGCTAGCTGATAAAACCGAACAACTTAAATCAACTGCCACATTTGATCTTGTAACCATTCTTCTAATTTCTCTTTTAGGCTTATTAGTATCAGTCTTTCTTAGCATGGCAATAAGTAAAAACTTGCGTAACCAAATTGGCGGAGAACCCTCTGATATTGAAGCGATAGCAAAACAAATTGCCGATGGCTCACTACAAATTAATACCAACGAAGGTTCAATGACGGGCATTTATGCGGCCATAATGACTATGCAGAAAAAATTATCTGAAGTCATAGAAAAAGAAATTCAAAATATTGTCAACGCTGCACGCAATGGAGACCTGAGTAAACGTGTTGAAATCAGTAATAAATCAGGCTTTTATAAGTCTCTAGGAGAAGGAATCAACGATCTTGTAGATTCAAGTGAAGCAATAATCACAGACACTGGTCGTGTATTTTCATCACTCTCACAGGGAGATCTAAATCAGACTATTACACGTAATTATCAAGGTTCATTCAATCAGCTTAAAGATGATGCCAATACCACTATAAGCAAACTTAAAAAAGTTATCGAAGACGATATCCAGACACTTGTGAATTCGACATTACAGGGAGACTTAAGTAACAGGATTGTTTTAAGGGATAAACAGGGCTTTTTTAAAGATATGAGTTCTGGAATAAATCAGCTCGTTGATTCTGTGAATAATATTTTTAATGATGCTTCAAATGCTATGGACTCCATGGCAAATGGGGATTTAACTAATCCCATAAAAAATAGACATGCAGGTCAGTTTGATGAGCTTAAAAATAATATAAATGAAACCATGTCTAATCTTGAAGCTACGATTACAGGTTTACGAGATTCAAGTTTTATTATTACTTCTACATCTAGAGAGATTTCAGATGGTAATAACAGCCTTTCTTCACGCACAGAACATCAGGCAAGTGCCCTGGAACAAACTGCAGCAAGCATGGAAGAGCTAACTAGCACAGTAAAAAATAACGCCGACAATACATCTCAGGCTAACCAGCTTGCCGATGGAGCAAAAACAACCGCGGTGAAAGGTGGAGAAGTCATGCAACAGGCTTCTGTTGCAATGGAAGAAATAAACCAGTCCAGCCAGAAAATAGCAGAAATAATCGGTGTTATCGATGAAATAGCCTTTCAAACAAACTTGTTAGCCTTGAATGCCTCGGTAGAAGCGGCAAGAGCCGGTGAACAGGGTCGTGGCTTCGCAGTAGTGGCTACCGAAGTTCGTAACCTGGCAGGACGCAGTGCAACAGCAGCCAAGGAAATTAAAGAGCTTATCAATGACAGTGTTAATAAAGTTGAAATTGGCGTGAAACTGGTCGATCAATCCACAAAGAATCAAAATGAAATTGTAGAAAGTATTAATCGAGTTGGAAATATTATTGCCGAAATCTCATCGGCCAGTCAGGAGCAGTCAGAAGGCATAGAGCAGGTAAATACCGCCGTAACCAGTATGGATGATGCCACCCAACAAAATGCGGCATTAGCGGAAGAAACATCTGCAGCTGCAGTGTCCCTGAGCGATCAAACCAGTGAAATGAGTAAAATGATGGAATTCTTCACAGTTTCAAACTCTTCATCAACTCGTTCCCCTTCTGTACCAGCAGC
This sequence comes from Gammaproteobacteria bacterium, assembly GCA_018669845.1. Lineage (GTDB taxonomy): Bacteria > Pseudomonadota > Gammaproteobacteria > JACNJF01. The sequence continues at coordinate 74,617 of JABHSO010000220.1, forward strand.
TCCTGTAAAAGCAGTGAGTAGTCCAGCTCCAGCAACTACTAAAGAATATTCTAAACCCGTTGCAGAAAAAGCTAAAGCAGTAAATAAAAGCGCTACAAATAACTCATTTGACGACGAAGAATGGGAAGAGTTTTAAGCTGAACAAGGAGTTTAAAACGTAATTATCAATCATCGTAGGGTGCGCCATGCGCACCAGCTATATAAAAATCCGGGAAGAATTTTACTAAATATAATGGTGCGCGTGGCGTACCCTACTCACAGATCGTTTTAGTTCTTTACGACTAAAACTGAACAGTTTGAATGTCGAACAACTTTAGCAGAACAGGAACCTAATAACATTTGATCCAGCTCTGTATCGTAGCCTGAGATGATTATTAAATCTATATCATGCTCTGTTGCCTGCTTCAGTATTTGCTCTGGAGGGTTACCCTCAGTAACAATACTTTTAGCATGAAATTCTTTTGGAATATGATCTGCTACAAATTTCTTTAAATGTTTGGCAACCTCTTTCATCGCTTTTTTCACCGTTGCATCATCAAAAAATGATGCAACTATTGGCATTCCAAATCCGGGAGCAACCGTCATAACATATAGTTTTGAATCTGACCTTTTTGCCTCTTCCATGGCGAGGCTTATAGCTTTACGAGCAACATCTGCGTGTTCAAGATCAATAGGTAAAAGTATTTTTTTAAACATGTGACACCTTTATATGTAATCAATATTGTATTGGGTTAAGCCGTAACGGGCGTTAAATCACTATCACGACGTCGTGTCTGACTTTTCCAGACAATAATCAACAGGATAATTGCCGGTATATAAAACCACTTTTTATCGGGTCGATCAGATTTAACCTGTACATCAGCTACTTCCCAGTCAAAATCCAGTTGCTGACGCTCCGCTGTACTTCCAAACACAATATTATCGATAATCATTTTGCCATCTTCTTCACGTAACTCCAGTCCAGCAGCTGTCGCTAAACGCTGTTTTCCATCACCAGGTTCTCCTACGGGTAACATGACAACCTTATCAACCGCTTTACCTTCAAGAGTTTCACCTAAAACATGAACTCTGACCTGGGTATTTCGGGGTAACTTCTCAACCACATCATAAATTTGAGCCGCACTCACTTTTTGTAGAGGTGGATAAACCATGTCCATCCAGAAACCCGGTCGAATAAAAGTAAAAGCTATAAAGAGTAGAGCAATCGTTTCCCACCTATGACTTCTGGTTAAAAACCAGCCCTGAGTTGCAGCCGCAAACAGTAACATCGCTACGAGAGCAGAAACAATAACACTGGCCAGGTGAATTGGACCTGTAATACCAATCATTAATAATTCAGTATTAAAGATGAACATGAATGGCAAAATACCAGTACGAATATCATAGGTAAAACCCTGTATACCTGTTTTGATGGGGTCACCACCTGAAATTGCCGCCGCGGCATAAGCGGCTAGACCCACCGGAGGGGTATCATCAGCAAGTATTCCAAAATAGAACACAAACATATGAACAGCAATTAAAGGAACAATCAGTCCGTTAGATGCACCTACAGTCACGATAACAGGAGCCATCAAAGAAGATACAACGATATAGTTTGCCGTGGTAGGAAGTCCCATACCCAGAATCAGGCTGATACCCGCAGTAAACACAAGCATGATAATGATATTACCAGCCGAAATTAGCTCTACAAATTCAGCCATTACCAATCCAATACCCGTTAAAGTAACAGTACCTAGTATTAGTCCAGCACAGGCTGTCGCAACACCGATACCAATCATATTACGTGCACCGGCGACCATACCTTCAAAGAAATCAGAAGCTCCTTCTCGAAACTTATCCTTAAGATTGCTTTCACCAAGAAACATCGCTCTAAGTGGTTTATGCGTAAACAATATAATTGTCATGAACAAGGTGGCATAAAATGCTGATAAACCGGGAGATAGTCTTTCAACGGTCAAACACCAGATTAAAACGGCAACCGGTAAAATATAATATAAACCAGATTTAACGACTGGACCTGAAACCGGTAATTCATCAATTTCAGCACTGCTGCCAAGTACTGGGAAATTTGTTGAGTATTTAACCAGAAAAATATAAGCCATGATAATAACCAAACTGGCTACCCAGAATGTCGCATCACCGGCTACATCCTTTATCCAGCCGAAGCCGTAAAAACAAATGCCCGATAAAATAATAATTCCTAATATGTTGATCACAAATGCCGTGGAGGTTTGAATGAAGGTACGTTTGACAGCACGTGGTAATCCTTCTAAGCCTGCTTTACAAGCTTCAAGATGTACAATATAAACCAGTGCGATATATGAAATAATCGCTGGCAAAAAAGCATGCTTTATAACTTCAATGTAGGATATTCCTACAAATTCAATCATCAAAAAGGCTGCCGCCCCCATCACTGGTGGTGTTAATTGACCATTAGTTGATGAGGCCACTTCAACGGCTCCAGCTTTTTCAGCAGGAAAACCGACCCTCTTCATTAAAGGAATCGTAAAGGTACCCGTGGTAACCACGTTGGCGATAGATGAACCAGAAACCAGGCCTGTCATAGCGGAAGACACTACAGCTGCTTTTGCTGGGCCTCCTTTCATGTGCCCCATTAAAGAAAATGCCACCCAGATAAAATAATTACCTGCTCCAGCTTTTTCCAGCATCGAGCCAAATAAAACAAACAGAAATACCATTGTAGTAGAAACACCCAGTGCAACACCAAAAGCTCCTTCCTGAGATAACCACATATGGTTCATCGCTTTAGCATAAGTAGCTCCTTTCCATGCAATAACTTCAGGAGCCATATGACCAAAAAATACGTACATCAAAAATATACCCGCTATAACCATCAATGGTGGTCCAAGTGATCGGCGGGCAGCTTCCAGTACCGTCACCACACCAATACCAGAAATAATCAGGTCAGTTGTGGTAGGTAGGCCAGGTCTTTCTGCTAAATCTAGTGCAAATACTGAAAGATACATGGTGCAGGACAAACCTATTCCAGCCATCACCCAATCCTGTATCGGGATATAACTTCTGGGAGACCTTTTAAAAGTCGGATAAGCCAGAAATGCCAGACACAAAGCAAAAGCAAGGTGAATGGAGCGAGTATCCGTATTATTTAAAACAGGGATAAAATCAGCCAGAGTGATGTCACCCCAGAGATGGATATCACTTAGCATAAAGGGTAGTGGAGATGCGATCCATAACTGAAATATAGACCAGCAAAAAGCTATAATTAAAAGTAGCTTACCCACACTACCTTCTGGAGATCGAGCACCTGTATCGGTAGCAGCAATCATTTCCTCCAGTTCTTTTTCACTGGCGATATGATTAGTTTCAGACATCTTGTCAACCCTCGGTTTTATTAATTTTAATTATTTTGTTTTTTTATAAAAACAAACAACTACAAATACAGTTGCTTGTGTTTATATTTTTTAAAAAAAAGGGGCTAAAAGCCCCTTTTTATTACTGAAATTAAATCCAGCCTTTTTCTTTGTAGTATCTCTTAGCACCTTCGTGCAGTGGAGCTGAAAGACCGTTGGAGATCATTTCCTTAGCCTTCAGGTTAGCAAATGCTGGGTGAAGTTTTCTGAAAGAATCCAGATTTTCGAAAACAGATTTAACTACCTGATAAACCGTGTCAGCAGGAACTTTGTCAGATGAAACAAATGTAGCGCCTACACCAAATGTTGGGATATCATCAGGATTTCCACGATACATGCCACCAGGAATTGCTGTTTTAGCATAGAAAGAATTTTCACTAACTAGCTTATCAACTGCTGGACCTGTAACTGCTACAAAATTCGCATCACAAGTAGTCGTTGCTTCTTTATTCAGTGCAGCAGGATTACCAACAGCCCAGAAGAAAGCATCAATTTTGTTATCACATAAAGCGCCAGGTGTTTCAGAAGATTTCATCTGAGCAGCTAGTTTTAAGTCTTTGTTAGTGTGTCCCATGGCTTTCCACAGTACGTTCCACGTAGCTTCAGTACCTGAACCAGGATTACCAATATTAACGCGCTTACCAACAAGGTCAGCTATAGTTTTAATGTTGGCATCTCTACGAGCAATAATGCTTAAAGGCTCAGCATGAACAGAGAACACAGCTCTTAAGCCTTTAAAAGGACCCGCATCAATAAATGCTTTTTTACCCGTTCCGTGAGTTGCATGATATTGCCAGTCAGACTGAGCAACACCCATGTCCAGATCACCTGAACGAATAGCATTGATGTTGTAAACAGAGCCACCAGTTGATTCTACAGAGCAACGTACACCGTGCTTTTTACGGCCTTTATTTACAAGGCGACAAATCGCACCACCTGTTGGGTAGTAAACACCTGTAACACCACCGGTGCCGATAGTAATGAATGAACCGGCTGCAAATGAAGGGGCTGCAGCTAGTGATGCTGCCAGGGTAATACCCGCCACCATCAATTTTTTAGTAAATTTAGTTTGGATCATCTAACTCTCCTTTATATTTTGAATATGTATGTAACTAAAGATTGTTCACTTTATCATTATTATATGAATGGGAACTTAATCAGGTGGGTCAATATACCACTCTGGATTTTTTATACACTAATGATTTGTTATATATTTATACGGTTTATTTAGTTAGCTGATATTTACTATTGGGTTTAGCAATACTTAACTCAATAGTGATATCAACTTTAAAGTTCTTTTAGTTTAATTTCTGAAGCGAGCTTTCAAGTAAATATATAATTTCAGTAGCTTGCTGTTCAGTACAGGTACCCACAGAAATTCGATACCAGTCAGCATGAGTATCTGCACCAAACCATGAAAAAGGCAAAACACCCAGCCCTACTTCATTCAATAAGTATTGATGAACATCTTCATCAGTTTTTAAAACTCGTCCATCTTCAGTTTTTTTATTTTTTAGATTTAGTTTTATTGAAAGGTAGATAGCAGCCTGCGGAGCAATCGCATCAACTTCATAACCTTTTTCTTTAAGAGCCTTAAAACCCTGATAAAAACAATCGAGACTACCCTGAAGTTGTGCTCGAAATTTAGTTAAAAATTCACCAACTGAATCTTTTTCAGCCAGAAATAAACCTGTCGCTATTTGTTCGGGTTTTGGAGCCCATGCGCCAATATGTGCAATAAAGGCTCGCATTTTAGCCATGATGGATTCTGGACCCGTCGCCCAGCCAACTCTGACCCCGGTACCTGCTAATGACTTTGATATACCATCTATAAAAACTGCATAAGGTTTAATTTCAGGACAAACGGCTAAAGGATGGTAAAAATTAGAATCACCAAATGTCAGCAACCAGTAAACCTGATCGAACATGACATATAAGGGTTTCTCATCAGAAGAACGTCTTTTATTTTCTTCAACCACCAAATTACAGATATCTAATAACTGTTGTTTATCCAGAATGGTGCCCGTAGGATTTTGAGGAGAACAAAGTGAAAGAAGAACGGCATCTTTAATAACAGGTCGCAAACTTTCAGCTGTAGGAAAAAAATTAGTTTCAGGAGATGTTTCAACTATGACAGCTTCAGCACTATGCATTTCTGTGTAGTAATCATTATTCCAGGAAGGAACGGGATAAATAACCTTATCTCCAGGGTCGACAATAGTTTTATAAAAAGAATAGATCAGTGGCCGAGAACCACTTGCAACCTGCACTTCATTCATTGTTACATCTATTTCACAGTAATCTTTCAGCAAGTCCATGATGGCCTGGCGAAGCTGATCGATACCAAAAGCCCCAGGATAATTTGTTTCATGCTGCTTATAGGCTTCAATCGTTAACTCGGTTAGTCGATCAGGGATAGGATAAATTTGAGAGTTAAAATCGCCAACAGTGAGGTTAAAAACTTTTTCACCCTGCTGAATTTTTTTATTTATTTCTGCGGCTATGATTAAGATGGGTGATGTTGTAATACTTTCTGCGGCTTTAGATAGTTTCATTTTTCCTCAAGTTAGCTGTTCTTTTTTGATGGCGGTGAATGTATCAATATTTTTCATACTTAGGAAGTGGTCAAACCATCTCTGAGTCCATTAAATTTTACCATCATAACTTTTTCGTCCAATTCGACAGGCCAGTAAGGTTGATTTTGAATTTACTAAGGCTGCCTGTAATGCTGTTTTAAAACTTTCTGCTTCATCAATCCAACTAGCATCAATATCAAAACCTTCAGCGATTTTCACAAAATCAGTATTGCCAACAGAATCTACAGCAACATTTTCATAACCCATTCCACGTTGTTTTAGCTCAATTAAGGCTAAAGAAGTATCAACAAAAACTATGATGATGATGGGGTGTTCACTATCCCGACAGGTAGCCAGGTCTCCTAAAACCATTTCAAGACCAGCATCACCGGTAAAAGCAACAACAGGCACATCAGGTTTCATCATTTTATAACCAATAGCCAGAGGTAACGCACAACCCATGGTACATAAACCTGTAGATTGAATAAGAGTACGCGGGTTGAAGCAACTCCACATTTGACTCAACAGTATTCGATGGGCTCCAGTATCAACTGAAGCGACTGTATTTTCGGGTAATATTTCGCGGGCAATACTTATGAGTTTAGCGGGACCCCAGTCTGGTTCTGGTTGAAATGCCAGATCAAGAGCCTTACGAGTCTGCTCAATGTCAGCATCAACCCAGTATTCTTTATTATTCTGTAAATCATCATTCAACCTTTGAAGACTTCCACCCACATCACAAATAAAACTAACATCAGACTGATGCATATAATGGGTGTTTGGCTGAGCAGAAAACTCAATTACTTTGCAGTCTTCTGGCCAGACATTGCGCCAGTCACTGCGCATTTCTATGGGGTCATATCCAACCAGAATAATAACATCCGATTTTTCAACAAAAGGAATCAGCAACTTATTAGCCTTCGGTGATAAGCCTGCTCCTCCCAGACTCATTAAATGATTTTCAGCTAAAATACCTTTCGCTTTATAAGATGTGATTAAAGGGATTTTAAGTTGGGAACAAAAATTAGCGACATCATCTTCAGCTTGCTGATACAGAACTTCCACTCCTGCAATGACCAGTGGCCTTCTGGCTTCATATAACCACTTTTTAGCTTGTTCAAGTTCAGCACCCGATGCAATACCTTTAAACACAGGCGCACGGCTTTTAACTTTGCGTTCCGGCTGTTGTGTAACGGCAACAGTGATTGGTAAATCCACGTGAACAGGTCCCGGTGGCTCATCCATCGCAATAGCCACAGCTTTATCTATAATTTCCTCAACCGCACCATCAGTAACTTCAAGAGAAGACTTGGTAATTGGCTTTAATAATGCTGCATGATCAAATACCTGGTGGGTATAGGTCACTGCGTCTTTAGCATCAACACGACCAGTAAGGTAAATTACCGGCACTCTATCCTGTTCTGCATTGGTGATAAAATTAATGGCATTGGCTACACCGGGGCCGACAGTGGCCACCACAACAGCTGGTGCTCCTGTTGCATGGTAAACACCTTCAGCCATAAACCCTGCTGCATTTTCATGTTTGGTGGTTATAAACTCTATACCTTTTTCATCCAGAGCCTTAATGAGTGTTAGCACTTCCCCACCGGGTATCCCAAAGGCTTTTCTGACTCCAGCCCGATAAAGTCTATCTGCTATTAATTCTGCTGCATTCGCCATTTTTATTCCTACTTATTAATATAGCCGTTTCTTGTTTGAGGTAATTTTCTTTCGAGTAATTTTGAAGCAATGACTGTTCGTAAAATTTGAGCTGTACCACCACCGATTGTAAACATACGCGCATCACGAACCATGCGCTCAAGCGGTAAATTTCTTGAATAGCCTGCTGCACCGAACATTTGCAATGCATCATTGGTCACTTCTATTGCTGATTCAGAAGCAAGTACTTTAGCTCTTGCCGCATCAGCCATATCTGGAAAACCTTCATTACCACTCATTGCAGCTTTATAGATTAATGCTCTTGCTGCTTCAAGTTTGATATTCATATCAACCAGCATCCATTGCAGCCCCTGAAACTCACATACCGGTCGACCAAACTGCTCACGTTGTTGAATATACTCCAGAGCCAGCTCATAAGCACCCTGCGCAACACCCAGAGCCACCGTTCCAGCCCCAACTCGCTGGCTGTTATAGGCATTCATTAAGCCGGCAAAACCTTTGGCCAAGCCTTTCGGGGGCTGAATCAATCGATCCTCTGACAACTCAAGATTGTCAAAAATAATTTCTGTTTCAGGGATCCCACGTAACCCCATAGCAGGTTCCCTGGTGCCTATTATCAAACCATCAGACTCTCCTCTAATTGCGATGAACCCTCCAATACCCAACTCGACTCCCTGATCAAAAACACGTGCAAATATCAGGTGAAGTTTTGATACTCCTCCACCCGTAATCCAGTGTTTAGTGCCATTCAGAATATACCTGTCACCCTGTTTGTCGGCACGTGTTGTCATCTCGGTTGCAGCACTACCTGCCCCGGGTTCGGTAATACAAATTGCTGGTTTGTCACCTGCAAGCACAAATGCTGCTGACATTTTCTTTTGTTCATCAGAACCGTATTTCATGATGGCACTTAACGCCCCCATATTACCTTCAACAACAATTCGTGCTGTTACACCACAGACTTTAGCCATTTCTTCCACCACAAGGACTGTATCCATGTAACTAAAACCCAATCCTCCATAGCTTTCCGGGATAGTCATACCCATGTAACCCGCTTTGGTCAATGCCTTCACATTGTCCCAGGGATAAGACTCAGTCCGGTCAATTTCTGCTGCATGTGGAGCAATAAATTTTTGTGCAAATTCTCTTGCATTACTCTGAATCTCAAGCTGTGTATCGGATAATATATTCATATATTTACCTTAATTAAATAATGCCATTGTGGCGATAATTTGAAATTTCACTTTCAGTTTTTTGTAATAACTCAGATAAAACCTGATTTGTGTGCTGCCCTAAAGCTGGAGGAGAATGACGGTAACTGACAGGAGTTCGTGAAAACTTGACCGGGTTCCCAATTAAATCAATTTCTTCATCTGGAAAATGAGGGTGTGGCATTTTTAATTTCATGCCTCGATGAATAACCTGTGGATCTTCAAATACCTGTTCCACAGTATTGACCGGTCCACAGGGAACACCTTGCTGTTTAAGTAACTTTAACCAGTAATTTGTAACCTCAAAAATAAAGGTTTTTCTTAAAATAGGTATCAACTTTTTCCGGTTGACTATACGTGAGCTATTTTTTTGATAGTCACTATCTTCAGCAAGTTCGGGGCGTTTAATAACATCGCATAAAGCTTTAAACTGAGCATCATTGCCAACCGCCAATGCAAAATATCCATCACTTGTGGGGAAAACTTCATAAGGCACAATATTTGGGTGTCCATTACCATATCGTGCAGGCTCACGACCCGATGTCAGATAATTTTGGGCACTATTTACTAACCAGGCAACTTGAGTATCAAACAAAGAAATATCGATATATTGCCCTTCACCAGTTTGCTCACGATGCTGTAATGCAGCAAGAATTGCCGTACAGGCATACATTCCACACATAACATCTGCAATACCTACACCAACCTTATAGGGGTCACCATCTTCGGGACCGGTTAAACTCATAATTCCGCCCATTGCCTGAATCATAAAATCGTAACCGGGTAAATTGGCGTAAGGACCTGTTTGCCCAAAGCCGGATATAGAGCAATAAATAAGTTTTGGATTTGCCTTTTTTAAACTTTCATAATCCAGTCCAAATTTTTTACTGCCACCCACCTTAAAATTTTCAATGAAAATATCACTTTCCTTAGCTAACTCAAGAATCAATTGTTGGCCATCTGTTTCTGCCATATTGATGGTGATGGAACGTTTGTTACGGTTTGCACTTAAATAGTAGGACGACTCCAGGCTATCGTTACCAGCTTCATCTTTTAAAAACGGAGGCCCCCAATATCTCGTATCATCTCCATTTAGTGGACGTTCAACTTTAATAATATCTGCACCATAATCACCTAATAACTGTGTACAACTTGGACCAGCCAATATTCTTGAAACATCCAGAACAGAGATATCTTTCAATGGAGAAGTATTTTCTATCATTAAATTAAAACCATGAAGTGATTCCAATCAGTGTAAATTTAAGCAATACTTAATTCAAACTAATATTATTCACTATTTACTTTAATTTTAATCATCTAAATAATGTCAAATTTACGAGCCTTAGAAGTATTTTTAGCAGTCGTTGACCAGGGGAGCTTTGCTGCAGCTGGTGAAACTATAGGGCTTACTCAATCTGCTATCAGCTTACAAATAAAAGCTCTAGAGCAGGATTTTGAAACTGTTTTATTTGATCGAAGTAAACGTCCACCTATTTTAAATGCTGAAGGGGTATTGTTAGCACAAAAATCAAGAGGTTTAATAAATCAATTTAATGAGCTAAAACAATCATTTATAGAACATAATTACAGTGGAACATTACATATTGGGACTGTGCCAACAGTACTCACTGGCATCCTGCCCTGTGCTTTATCTGCAATGCGCAAAAAACACCCCAGATTATTAGTCAACTTGATTACCGGACTTTCACGAGAATTAACCGTCATGGTTCAAAAAGGTGAAATCGATGGGGCTATTGTCACCGAACCATTGCACCTGCCTGCCGAACTCAACTGGCTCCCTTTTGCAGCAGAACCTCTTGTTGTCATTTCTCCACCGGGAACGGAAGGTTTACTGGATACAGAGTTATTAACACGCTATCCATTTCTACAGTTTAAAAAACATTCCTGGGTGGGTAACTTGATTGATACTCATTTGAAACAAAGAAAGATCCAGGTGAAATCAAATATGGCAGTAGATTCTCTTGAATCAATATCACTGATGGTTGCAGAAGGTCTAGGAGTATCAATTGTTCCTTTGCGCAGTCATTGCCATAATTTAAATAGTAAGGTAGTCATCTCACCCTTTGGTAAAAAACCGATTAAAAGAATAGTTGGGTTAATTCAAAGAGTGGCCAACCCAAATGCCGAGCTCATTAGAGTCTTACATGAAATTTTAATGTCTAAAACAAATCAAGCTATGAGCACTCAAAATGATTGATATTATTTCAGCCATAGGCACTATTTTTGCTCTGATTCTGCTAGGCAGTTATCTACGTTTTAAAAGTGTTCCCAGCGAAGAATACTGGTTATATGCCGACAAACTGGTTTACTGGATTCTATTTCCCTCATTTCTATTTTACAAAACATCCACTATTTCAGTAAGTACTGAACTTTTAACCCCAATCTCCCACCCCCTGCTTTCCGGCTTACTATTAACGGTTTTTATTATATGGACAGCCAGTAACCTGTTTAAATTTGACAATAAAGCAGGCAGCTCGATTGTTCAGGCAGCTGGACGTCACAACACATTTATCGCACTGGCTATTTCAGAACGACTATTTGGTGAGAGTGGACTGTTGATAGCGACTCTGGCAACAGCAATCCTGATACCGGTAACTAACATCAGTATCGTCATTGCTCTAGTTATTATCTTAAATAAAGGTCAACAGAATCTTTTTAAGAAAATAATGAATGATTTAATCAGAAACCCACTTTTAATCGCTATTTTCACAGGATTTTTATTTAATTACCTGGGATTTAAAAACATCCTCATTGTGCATGATGTAACTGCATTATTGGGCAGTGCGACTCTACCCGTAGTGCTTTTGTGTATTGGTGCCAGCATGAGATTTCAGGGCCTTAAACAAACTCTACCCGCTTTACTATTATCAAGCCTGGGCAAATTTATTATTTTTCCGGGCATCGTTTTAATTGTGTTATTACAGATTGCCACACCGCCGGATATCGCCATAATTCTAATCATTTATGCTGCAACACCCACTGCCGCATCAGGTTTTGCATTGGCTCGTCAAATGGGAGGAGACTACAAATTGATGGCATCCTTAATCACTAATCAGACACTTATCTCCTTTTTTACTTTGCCGTTTACCATTTACCTGGCGAGCAGATTTTTAGGACTGGAAATAGGTTAAAATCATGTACCTACTCAGCGAGTTTCAAAATTCGAACACTTTTAAAATTTTTCACCACGAAGAACACGAAGCTCACGATGAATAACAAATAACCGAAAATACAAGCTGATAAATCGCTCATTGGTATAAAGTAAACAGTTTTTACCAAATAAATAATTACCTTCGTGCGCTTCGTGGTGAATATCTTTTGACTTTTTAACTACTCTGAGTAGATACAGAATCATTCTCATAAAACTTTCCACATATGAAATCATATAAACGTTAAACCTGATTACCCAACAGCTAAAACGTATTGATGTTTATTAGTTCAAAATTGAACTATGTTTGAGCAGAAACATCAAACAGGCACAATAAACCTTAATAGGGAAAAATAATAATGCCACTAATCAATACACTTACTGCACCTGTTCTGGGTATAAATTCCTTATTGGAAAAACTTCAATCACCACTACTTTTACTGTTCAGATTATGGGTAGCAAAAGTTTTTTTCATGTCTGGATTACAAAAACTGAATACCTGGGGTGATGAATATGGCGTGTTATATCTTTTCAGAGAAGAATATTCGGTTCCCTTTTTAAACTATGAAGTAGCTGCCTTCCTGGCCACCGCAGGAGAATTGATTCTACCTGTATTTTTAGTGATCGGATTTGGAACCCGATACTTTGCTATAGCTCTTTCTATCCTTAATGTAGTTGCTGTAGTTTCATATTATGCAACTCTTGCAAAAGTTGGTCAGGTAACCCCGCATATTTTCTGGGGAGCCATGTTACTGACTACGGTTATTTTTGGTTCAGGTTACTTTTCAGTCGACACATGGATTAAAAGTAAATACGGTTCTACAGAAAGATAATCACACCCCCAAATATCGGGGGGGGGGGTAGTTTTAACAGGATAATCATCAATGATTGCTCTTTCTGTTAATCACTATCCCCCTAAATATTGCTTACTTTAACTCCACTATCACAATCTATTTTGTCATCTACAGAAGTCAGTAGATTTCTTGTATCCAGCTCCAGTTGATGAACGTGTTGAGCTTTCAATACAATTTGTTGTATTTTATTTTCCATCTTTAAATTCAAAGTCTGGGACATCTGCTTTGACCAGCTGGCTAATCTGTCTTCAGGGCTATTAGCAGCATAAACAGGTACGGCAATACCCTGTAATACACTCATTGTCAGTAAAATTACTCCAGTCATTCTTTGTTTTACATGAAACATTATTTATATCCTCCAGCTTGTTTTAAATATTTACTTCTGTGTTATTTATCTAGATGATTGGAGGCGGCAAATAGTCGCAAAATATTTTAAATAAAATAAATAATATTTTTTTGCGACGATTTTCAGTTTTGATACATCTATATACGTAATGAACAGATCTAATTTTGCAATACAGATAGACGAACTCGCACTAGCCAAAGCCCGAAAAGGTGATATGGAAGCGATGGAGTACCTGTATAGAACATACTCCAGTGCGGTTTATTCTCTTGCACTGAGAATCACTTCATCCAATGCTGATGCAGAAGACATTACTCAGGACACATTCATTGAAGTATTTAAAAAACTAGATCAGTTCAAAGGAAGTGCCCCTTTTTGGGCATGGCTCAGACGCATCGCAATAAATACGACATTAATGAAATTAAGACGTGATAAGAATTTACCTCTATCTCTTGATGAGATGGAAGAGCAACCCGAAATTTTAATACAGACAGATCGAGCAGCAAACCTGCATGATTTGGAGAAAGTGTTAAATAAACTTTCTGTAACAGCACGTGCTGTTGTCTGGTTACATGATATTGAAGGTTATACCCATGATGAGATTGGAAAGATGATGGATAAAACACCCAGTTTTTCCAAGTCTCAATTATCAAGGGCATACGATAAACTGAGATCTATTTTAAAATGGCAAAATACAGCGACGACCAACATCCAGCTACAGCAACGCTGCTAGATTACCTCGATAACTGTTGTTCTGATGAAGACAGTTCTCATATCCAGCAGTGTGTGCTTTGTTTAAATGAAGTGGTTCAAATCAGCGAAAGCCGATCGCAACTACAACAGTTACCACAGGTACAGGCGCCTGCCCACCTATGGGCTAAAATTCAAAATGAGATTCAGCCACAACCGGCTGTAAAAAAAGCTCAACCCTGGACCTATCAATGGATTGCCACTGCTGCCTCTATCGTCATAGTCGCTACACTTTTCATACTCAACCCCTTACAGAAAGCGGAAACTCTTCAACCACTTGTATCCAGCCCTGAATATTTAAGCCTGTTACAGGAAAGCCAGCAACTCGAATCTACTCTAGCCTATCTCAATCGCCAACCAACTATCATTAATCTCAGTACGGTGGGTAAAATTTCTCAATATCGCGACAGTATTGCCACTATTGATGTTGCTTTGAATGAATACAACAAAACAAATCAGGATCAGGAATTCAGAACCACTTTAATGAAAGAACGAGTGCACTTGATGCGACAGCTTGTTAAACAGAAAGCCAAACCTTTAATGTCAACCTATAGAACCTTTTAAGCTACACGGGGATAATCCAATGAACAAAACACTCACCTTCCTGCTTTTAAACCTGTGTTTAACCTTAGGTTCAAATAGTTATGCTTCAACGCAACAAGGCTCACAACAAGATGATGATGCAACTCTGCATCATCATCAGGTAATACAGTTAGCCGATGAAGTCAGTATCAATATCAATGACAGGATGGCTGCAAAACTGGATAAGATTAAAATACTGATTGCCGCAAACACCCATAATCAGGAAGCCAATGAAATCAATCATGAGATTATTGAAATCAATAAAGATATGAATGAAATGGGTGAAGAGTTCAATGAAGAAATGAATGAAATGGGTAAGGAACTCAAAGGACTGGTCAAAATGCTGAGAAAGATGGGAGACAAAAAAGCAAGTAACGGGGCTTTTCTGGGAATACTGCTGGATGAAGAAGCAAGTGTAGACGAAGGCATATTATTACTTGGCGTCACGCCTAACGGCCCTGCTCAAAGTGCTGGCTTAAAAGCTGATGATGTTATTACCAGTATAAACTCAAAAAGTATGGCTCGTACTAGTGACAAGTCTCCAGCCAGCATACTTTATAGCACCATGAAAAGTGTTAAACCAGGCGATGAACTGACTCTTTTACTAGACAGAAAAGGTGAGCAGAAGAAAGTCATTTTTATGGCCGGCAAACGAGGAGATCATCTGCAATATGGTATTAATTTCTTAGCGGATGATCTTGAAAAAAGAATAAAGAAAAAAATTCATATTGAGATAAATGATGAAGATTTTTCAGGTATTGAGCTTTACCCCATTAACAATAAGCTGGGCAGTTACTTCGGATCAGACACCGGTATGTTAATCTTAAACATTCCTGAAGATAATAAATTTGACCTGTTGCAAGGTGATGTCATATTAAAGATCGGCGATCGCACTCCAAAATCTACCTCACAAACCTGGAGAATTCTGGACTCTTATGACACTGGCGAAAATATAAACCTGACTCTAATGCGCGATCAGAAAGAAATTAAAATTTCTGTTAATAAACCTTAAACTTAAGTAACTCAGCAAGTTTCAATATTCTGTTACTTTAATGATTTTTCACCCCGAAGGCACGAAGTACACGAAGGAAAACCATTATGTAATAATGAAATTTGTTTGAAATCATAACTTATGATCAAGTTAATAGTTTTCCTGATTACCCCTGAGGCTCAGCTATCCTATCTCATTGAAAATATTATTCACCACAGAGGAAGAGAATGGGATTAGTTATTGCTAAATTCCAATATATTTAGAGCATGAGATGCTTTCTTAAGCTTAAAAAAACTTTTTACCTCTGTGTGCTCCGTGTCCTCTGTGGTGAAAAGGTTTTAAGAGCTTTGATGGCTGAAGCTCAGGGGTAATCAGGATAGTTTTTAAGAAATGTGTATTTGTTTTCCTTCGTGTACTTCGTGATCTTCGTGGTGAATATGTTTTGATTTTTAATTATGTTAAATAGTTATAAGTTTAAAAACTATCTGGTCAACGAAAGAAATAAGTCAAAATAACCTGGGAAGGTTTTTGATGTGCATCCGGGATCATTGATGGTAATAGCAGCATCACCAAATGCTGCCAGAGAAAAGCACATTGCCATGCGGTGATCATCATAGGTATCTATGGCAGCACTCTGAATGGTTTTAGGCGGATCAATAACAATATAGTCATTCCCTTCTTCTACAATAGCACCTAACTTCCGTAATTCTGTCGACATTGCTGCCAGCCGGTCAGTTTCTTTCACACGCCAGTTATAAATATTGCGGATAGCCGTTTTTCCCCTGGCAAATAAAGCTGTGGTTGCAATCGTCATCGCCGCATCGGGAATATGATTAAGATCGACATCAACTCCTTTTAACTCACCAGAATTACTAACTTCTATCCATTCATCTGACCAGGTAACTTTTGCACCCATCAATTCCAGTACTTCTGCAAAGCGTGCATCACCCTGCACACTGGCTTTTCCAGTTCCATGAACTTTTACACTACCACCGGCAATGGCAGCAGCTGCCAGAAAATAAGAAGCAGAAGACGCATCGCCTTCTACCATAATAGAACCCGGTGAACTATAAGATTGACCACTTTTAATAAAAAATGCCTGATCATTTCGGTTTTCCACTTCTACACCAAAACGTTTCATAACATCCAGAGTAATCGCAATGTATGGTTTTGAAACCAGTTCGCCATCTACTTTTATCAGTAAATCCTGCTGACAAAAAGGTGCTGCCATTAACATTCCGGTTAAATATTGACTGGATATATTGCCCTTAATTGAAACTTTTCCACCTTGAATACCCTTTGCATTTATTTTAATGGGAGGAAAACCAGTTTCCTGCAAATACTCGATATCGGCTCCCGTTTGTTTTAAGGTACCGACTAAATCATCGATAGGTCGCTCATACATTCTGGGTTCACCCATTAACGTAAACTCACCATGACCCGTGCAAAGTGCAGCAGTCAGAGATCTCATGGTTGTACCGGAATTCCCCATGAACAATTCAGTGTTATTTTCCACCTTAAAAGACCTTGCTAAACCGGTCATTTCGCAAATAGTTCTGTCTTCAGAAAGAGTGTATTTAACTCCCAGCTTAGCCAGTGCTGTCAGCATGTGCCTGACATCATCACTATCTAGTAAATTAGTAATTGTCGTAGTACCTTGCGCCATTGCGGAAAGTAATAAAATTCTGTTAGAGAGGCTTTTAGATCCGGGAATTAATACTTCGCCGTTGATATGGCTTAAAGGTTTAAGAGTCAGTGTTTCCATGTAGAGTTAAGACAGCTATTTTAAGATAAGCAGAATTGTACCTTAATCCAGCAGTTGATTGGGCTTCCATGCCCATATCCAGAAAAAATAGTTATGATATAACAAGACCGGGGGATCTTATCCACGAATAGGCACAGTTACCGAAATCTACTTGCTGTCGTGAAACCGCATTAACTTCTTTCAACACAGATGCAATATTACCAGAGACCATTGTTTCGCTAACAGGGTATAGTATTTTTCCGTTTTCAATGTAGTAACTGTTTTTAGCAACACCAGAAAAATCACCCTTATCATTTGGACTTCCACCTGAAAACCGTCCTAATAAAATACCTTTCTCAACGCCCGCAATTAAATCATCAAGTTCCGTTTCACCGGCATCCATAATCATGTTATCTCCATCATTTAAGGCGATGGGTAATCCTGTTTTATTAGCGCCAAACTGGTTTAAAAGATAACTGTTTAAGATACCTTTATTAACTAAAGTTGTATTTTGGGCAACTATGCCATCACCTGTTAAAGGATAAGCTGAGGCTAAGGTCGTTGAACGAGGCTGACAATGCAGAGTGAGTAATGGAGAAGTAACCGCGGTATTAACAGCTTCTTTATAAATTGAAGTTCCTGCAATCATTTGTCCATCAGAAATATTAGAGGTTAAAAAACCAATAAAATCATCCATCGCATGAGGTGTGATAACAAGATCACCGGTAAACTTTTTAGCTATTTGACGGGTTTTAACCTGTTCTTCTGATTGTTTAAGTAATTCAGCCAAATGAGCTTCATGCTGTAACTCTTTTTCCAGTGTCGTACTGCTAAAGCCACTGTAATTAAACGAAGAAGTATCGCCTCCTGATTTTGATGTAAACATCGCATAGGCATTATAAGCACCCTGATTAACTGTAAAATTAACACCATTACTATTTACAATACGCGTTTTGTGATGGGTAAAATCAATGACTGCTTCTTCCAGTATCGTCGTCGGGTGATTGTTTTTTGTATACTCAATAAAAGCTGAAAGGCGGTCATACATTAATCCAGCATCAGCCTGTTCAGCTCCCAGAGTAAATTCTTCTGCCGGTTGATTTGGGGCTATATCATAAGCATCATCCTGTGGAGACCCTTCTGCCATATCACTCAAATCGGCAATTGCCTGATCTACTGATTCGCTATCAAGCCTATTTAAACTCAGACTTGCTCGGCGGGAATCACTAATACCGGTAATTTGAAGGTTTGTATTAAAGCCTGTTCTTAAAAGATTTATCTCAGAGTGCTGTTGATTAAGTTCATGTTTTTCACTTTCATCAAGTTCAAGTTGAACACGATCAAAACCGGCTGCTTTCATTTTATCCAGACATGCATTTATTAATTGATCCTGTGACATGCTTATTGCCCTCCCATGTTAACTTTACACTTCATGTCAGGACCACCCACGCTTACAGGCATCATCTGTTTTTTCCCGCAATATCCACTACAATTCCAGACCATATCATCAGAAAGCATGTCTACTGTTTTTAACATATCAAAAGCAATGCCCGATATGGTTGTATCCTGAATGCTACGCCCAAGCTGACCATTTTTAATTTCGTAGCCTAATGTCACTGAAAACATAAATTCAGAGGTTGAATCAGCCTGGCCATTACCTGTTTTCATCAAATAATAACCATCTTCAACACTGGAAATCATGTCTTCTAAATTATCATTTCCTGGCAGAACAGCTGTATTACGCATTCTGATTAAAGGTTCATCTGAAAATGTAAAAGCGCGGGCATTACCGGTTAATTCGGTATCATAAAATGCTGCTGATTCACGGTTATGCATAAAGCCTTTCAATACTCCTTGCTCGATAAGAACGGCATCTCTGGCTTCGACACCTTCATCGTCTATGTGTACTGGCACCTGCAATAACTCACCGTTCATGCTGTGTGCAAAATCAACCATATTGACTATAGAACTAGCCACCTGCTGGTCTACTAAATCTCCAGCTACTGAACCACCTCTTACCAGGTCAGCTTCTGTCGTATGCCCGACTGCTTCATGGGCCAGCATGCCGGTCAGTTCACCTGACAATACAACTTCCTTAAACCCTGCTTGCGCTGACACTGCTTCTGTTTTTTTCATCAAATGTTCAACCAGATTATCGATCACAGGATACAAACTGGCGGGATCATCAAAACAATCTTCAAATTGCCCTCGCTCAGATACAGGCTCAAACATATCAACTGGTTCACCCTGGCCATTTTCAGCCGTCAGGAAAATATACAACATTGACCTTGGTATCATTGAGTAACCTTCAGAACCCGCCGTACAGCTCAACTGTTTTTCCATATCTTCTGTACGAAGCATGACTCTTCTAGCCATCAAATCAGGGTAATTATCTGCAATATAAGCATCCACAGAACGTACATATTCAATTTTATGTTGAGATGAAACAACCGGGCGTTTACTGGTAAAATCAAACTCACCGCTAAAGCCGGCAGGAATTAATTGCTGAACATGCCCCGGAGCTCTTTTGCCCAGTAATTTAGCATTGTCAGCAGCAGCTTTTATGACTTTATTGATCGCTGATTCATCCGCTTCTGGGTAAGAGGCAAAACCCCAACAACCCTGATAAAATGATCTGGCGGATATCCCACCTTTTATCTGTTTATTATTAGCCACTAAATCACCATTCAATAACATGATTGAGCTATTCCTATTTTCCTGTAAGCGAAGTTCTGCATAACCGTTCAAGTCTCGCACAAGACCTGTCAGAGGTTGTTTATTCATGAAGTTAACCTTAAGAATTATTTTTTTAGTACACTAAGAATATCAGCAGAAAGGGCTAATTAAGAAAGAATATTTTTAAAATTGAATAGTCCAGATTTGAATAAGGAAGAAATTATTAATATAAGAAGCATTAGCAGAGATAAAATCAATGGGTTAAACTTTCCGCTAAATAGCCGAGACGTTCATGTATGCCCAGATATTGATGAATTTCATCCGGGAAATCACCGGGTTTTAAGGCTTCAATAATTTTCAGATCAGGAAAATCGATCAGGTTGATTATCTGGGCTTCATCCTTGGGAATTTCAGGATTATAAATCAGTATGCTTGGTTTTAATGCTGATCGAGAATCTGCACAAATAACCAGACCAATTTTATCATCATTAAGCCTGATCACCGTGCCTGGCGGATAAACACCCAGTAATCCAATCAACCTTTCAACTAATTTTCTATCAAGCTTTTCTTTATATTTATGATATAAAGTCACTAATGCCATTTTAGGGGCCATTGCAGCTTTAACATCTGCAGGGTTACACAGGTTATCGTATAAGTTTACGATAGAAACGATACGCACAAATTTAGACAGTTGATTAGCTTTCAACTTGTTTGGATAGCCCGAACCATCTAATAACTCATGATGTTTTTCTATGACATCAAGAACCTCCTTATCCATAACTCGAATTCGTTTAATCATTCGGCTACCGTATTGAGGGTGGCTTTGAACTATTTTTTGTTCTGCAGGACTTAAGGCAGTTTTTTTGTTTTTAATGGTTCCTGGTAAATCAATTTTACCAATATCATGCAGCAAAGCTCCTGTTCCTAAAATTTTAAGTTCAGCAGCATTCATACCTTCTGCTGCCCCCAACATCAGGCTCAACATAGAGACATTGGTAATATGGTTATAGTCACTATGTTCACCATCCCCCAGATTAACTAACTGAGTCATCATGTCTTCACTACCTTCAAAGGTAGATGCCATTTGATCGACAATATCATCAACATCATGAATAGCATTGGCAGGTCGATTTTTTAAATCTTTAGTAACATTTTGAATTTGTTTGGAAGTTGCATTATATTTTTTTGTAATTTCTTTACGGACTTTATTTACCTTTCGAGCTCGTTCTCGCTGAGCTTCTTTTTCTTTCCACAACAACTCTTCCAGCTTTTTTTGCTCTTCATCAATGACATCTTCGGTAATATCATCATCAACTGTGCTCTCATCAGCAGATGAGCCTAAAAAAAGCACATCACTTTTATCAAGATCAACAGTAACTGTTTTAATCTTCAAGCTTTTTATAACCTTGATATCATTATCATTTTTGATTTTAAACGTAGAAAAGGTAAACGGATGATCCATCCATTTCAGGTTTAGATCGATGTAAAGTCCTACAACGAGATCGTTAACAGAAACTGTTATTGTATTGCTTTCAGCTTGAGCCATATTTTTATTATATAAATTTCAATGATTTGCGAAATAACATCAAAAGTTATTATAGCCTTATTTATGATTTATTCAGGTCACTCAAGGAATTAAACTTATGATACAAGCCTATTAAGATTAAAAACCATTTATTTTTTACAAATTTAACTGCAAATACAGGAGGAAAGTAGTTAGACACTGATGGATTAACATTTTCCATTTCTACCTGACTTTAAGCAGTATCAGATCCGTCATTCCTGCATGTTTTTTGCAGCAATCGTCTTTGAAAGACAATTTTCTCTAAGCTTCGCTGTAAATTTTGAGAAATACCTACTAAAAGTGTGGAGGAATGACGGGAGAACAGATTCCCATACATAATCAAATTAAGTTCACATTAGTAAGAAAAATGAAAACTCTCATTCAGATAATCTATCATTGCACCACCTATTTCAGGATGACTTCCTGTTCGGTTTGAGCTGTATTCTTCTTTAAACTGAAATGAACAGCGCATCCGGGAATTAATAAACTGGTTACATAAAGGACCCGATTATGCCCAGGTTTCTGGTGTAACCGTTCAACAGGTAAATACTGAGGATTTGTCTGGTTTTCATACTGGGTAATTAGTATTTCTGTCACATTAAGGATTTTTTACCACTAAGACACGAGGACCACGAAGAAAAACAAATACACATTGATTAAAATCTACTAATTCGATCATTAGTTATGATTTCAAACTTATTTTGTTATTACATCATAATCTTCCTTCGTATACTTAGTGTCTTCGTGGTGATTATTTTTTTGACTTTTAATTACGCTGAATAATTACTATAGATTTATCTAGCCAATACCACAGGTGGGTTTGACTCCAAATTTATAAAAACATCCGTATTAAAAACTGTAGATAATATTTTATCTGTTAACACTTCTTCCACCCTGCCAGATTTAACCATTTTGCTATTATCCAGCAAACATAAACGATCACAATAACGGGCAGCAAGACTCAGATCATGAATGGCAATAATGACTCCATGACCTGAGCGGGCATAGTCTGATAACAAGTTCATCACATCACGCTGATAATGAATATCCAGATTGGCTACAGGTTCATCGACCAGCAATACATCGGCCTGATTAGCCAGAACCCTGGCAAGCCATACACGTGCCTTTTCACCACCGGAAAGCTCATCAACATGACGGTTAGCAAGTTCTGTTACATTGGCCTGTTGCATTGCAGATTTGATGATTTTCTGATCACAATCACCCCAGGGTAAACGCCCGAGAGAAACCACATCATGCACCGATAATGCCCAGGCCGACTCAACAAATTGAGGCTGTAAAGCGATACTACGTGCTCTCTCTAAAGCTGTCAGTGAAGCTAAATTTATACCGTTAAACTCAACTAGACCGGTATGGTTCACTAACCCGGAAAGTGCACTCAATAAGCTGGATTTTCCAGCTCCGTTCGGCCCTATTAAACCTAGCACTTCGCCTTGCTTCAGCTCAAGGTCAATTGACTGTAGCCGATGATCAACACTCAAGTTATTAATAGACATTAGAGCCATCGTTGTCGCTCCTTCCAGATAAGCCAGATAAAGAAAGGAGCACCCACCACGGCCGTTAACACGCCCAGTTTCAACTCTCTTCCCGGTGGTAATAAACGTACCAGAATATCCGCAGCACAAACGACAATAGCTCCAGCAAGAGCTGAAGGCAGTAGCAGTTTATCAGGACGATATTTAACCAGTGGTCGTAAAATATGCGGCACCAGTAATCCAACAAAACCGATATTACCCGCAACTGCAACCGCTGAACCGACTAACATGGCCGTTCCCAAAATAATAAAACGGCTGCCACGGGAAACCTGCAAACCCATACTTTCAGCTACCTGATCCCCCAGGCTTAATCCCATCAATAAACGGCGTTGACTCCATATAATCCCCCCCCCTATCAAAAAGGCAGGAAGCAGTACAAGCAGGTTATCCAACCCCCGGTTGGATACTGAACCCAGTAACCAAAAAACAAGTTCCTGCATTGCATATGGATTAGGAGCAAAGTTCAATACCATCGCAAGAAGTGCGCCGGTAAACATCGATAAAGCCAGGCCAGCCATGATAATAATACTGGGACGAACAATAGAACCCGATAATCCCAATAAAATAAATAGCGTAATAGCCGCCCCAATCAAGCCAGCAAGTGGGGTGGCCAGAGCACCCAGCCCTGAAAACAAATTGAAATAAAAGACACATGCCGCCCCAAGAGCTGCCCCCTGACTGGCACCTATTAAACCCGGATCAACCAGAGGGTTACGTAATAATCCCTGAAGAGCTGCACCGGACAGTCCCATCGCTGC
>JABHSO010000221.1 GCA_018669845.1 Gammaproteobacteria bacterium
ATGGTCTGGAAAAACCAGAAACTGGGATCATGAGTCACTGGTAAGACTCAATCCAGTCAATGAACAGCAGCTAAAAACTGAAATGAAGCAAGCTGCTTAAATGAGGTGATCAGGCGAAAAGTATGTTGACACCGACCGTATCTGAGTTAACTGATCGTTGATGCTATTGACCTGGAAGTGTCTAATCAGGCACTTTCTGGTTCTCCAGACCGGTCATAGGAGGAAGTAGAGAATTCGGTGTACAGTTTAACCTCCGAAATAGCCAACAACAACTATCAGGCTTAATGATGGACAAACCGGCCGTTCCTGCCAGCATCGAAACCGGCTTTTCACGACCCAAAGCAGACAATTAGATGTTTTTAAGTGGTCATCTCGCCAGCTGATGATGAGAATATGCTCCCAATCTTGAACTGAAATTGTTATTTAACTAATCAGGTGATTGGGAGCATGAACAGAGCGTTAGCCAAAGGTTCCCATTGGACCTGGATAACTCACTTCTTCGAGACCACCGGTATCAACATCATAGATGAAACCGCGAACCGTTGACGCATCAGGACCTTCGGTGGGTATCCATGGATGATTCATGATTCTAGAAATAGACCGCCTAACATCCCAGGTTAAACGCTCATTTTGAGCATCACATGCTGGTGAATCGAGCGCCTCTAGCGGACCTCGAAAAGCATGAAATTGGTCAGGTGTTGCAGAGCTGTGGTTACAGCTGACAAATTCTCGTCCCGTTGCCTTCCCTATTAATTCCTCTGCAGCTGGGTCGCCTTCCAATCCAGCTTTGAGTAAATCATCGGTAAAAGCCAGCATGCCACAGCGAGTGTGGTGAATTAAAATAATTTCATTGGTATTAAGCAAGTGATGCGAGATTATTAGACAACGAATTGCATCGTCAGTCACAACACCTCCAGCATTACGGATGATATGTGCATCCCCAGTTTTTAAGCCGAGTATGTCTTCTACATCCATTCGCGCATCCATGCAGGCAACAACGGCCACATGTTTCGCTGGATTGATTGGCTGCGCTCCGGGATGGGATGAGTCATGAACTGTTTCGCCGCTGGCATACTTTTTATTGTTTTCTAAAAATGTATCAGTATTCACGTTAGCCATTGTTATTCCTCCTTAGGAAAGGCATTTATATTTATATTGTGATTTTCTTATTTATTCCTTGTCTCATTATTAATAATGGGACTCGTTAAACTACTCTTAGAATTGGTAGCTGTCTACATACTTTTGGATAAAAGGCAGGGAACAAATAAAAGACCGCGGGCACTTTGTACGCATTCCCGATAGGTCAGACAAACGACTGGTAACTTGGGGTAGAAGTGGATGATACTCTGGACAAATCTGAGCAAATGTTTTTTAGAAAAATTAACTGAGAAGTGTCAGGTTTTCAAACTTTCTGGTTTCCCTATACCGGACAAAGTAGACAACAGGATCTTCGGTTTACAGCTAGGCAAGAGAGATTAATAAAACTTTCCATTAGTCTTAAAGATGGACATAGCGGCCATTCATGAGGGCATAAGATGACAAGTATAAAAACTAGTCCCTGAAGCTCCAGAAGTTCGTTTGACGTGATAAACGAAACCTGTCTACAACTAGCTTACCCATCTGTTGACTACTGCCCAGGTAGACCAGAACGCCCCCGTTTTTCCCAATTATAGCAACCGGGTTGGTTACCGGGTGTTGAAGCGATTTAATGGGACACTGGTCTGGGTTAAGTCCGTAAATGACATACATCGGTTTTGATAATGGCTCAAAGTGACAGGGCACATCAGCAGCCATAACAACTGATGTGCCGCACAATCATGCAACAAGGGTAAGCAGATAAATAAGATGCAGAGGTATTGTATACATCATATTAATTGAATTATTCGCTTAGCTGCTGACCTGAACCGCCTGCCTCTTTAGGCAGATCCTTAAACTTCGGTAATCCATCAGAAATCGGCTGCACCGTTTCCTGATAGTGCACATGAAACCCTGGTTTAAAGCTAAAGCTTGAAATCACTGCAGCCGGTACATCGGTTACACCCATGACAGGATGCTCGGTAAAAATATGCCCTCCGCAGGTTTTACACCATTTTCGATGACTCACTTCGGTTTCGTGGTCTGAACCAGGATTTCCAGAAAAGCCGCCAATCTTTTCTTTTCCCGAGGTGATTTCTATGTTTTCAGGCTTCCACAAAGTGAACGCACTTACTGGCCCTGCCGACCAACGCCGACATGAGTCACAATGGCAGTAAGCCATGGCTTCTGGTTCTCCAGTTAATGTAAGTTTCACATCTCCACAAAAACAACTGGACTGGTAACAAAATTGATTATTCATAAATCTCTCCTAAATAGGTTGTGTAAAATTCAATGGTTAACCGGGTTTTTGGTTTTCGAACAGCACTGAAGACTGGGGTTTTGTATTGATGTGTAACTGGAAAATATCAGGTCTTGAATAATGCCCGGCGACGTCCAGCGCTCTTCTTGCTATGCCCACTTTTGCCGGATCAATTTCGCAATATAATATGCCTTCTTCTTTTCGCAATGGACCCGCAATAATTTCACCGCCGGGGGCAATCACTACAGAATCACCTGGATTCACCCATTCCTCTGCATCCGGGTACAGCTTGTCTTTTTCGGGAAAGTCATCAGGGATATCACTGCCTTTCATCAGGTTTCCACAACCTACAACCCAGCAACAGCCTTCCCGTGCTATATGTTGCAAACTGCCAATCCAGCCTTCTCCACTGTCATAGGTGGGTGCGATATACAGTTCCACTCCCTGTGAATACAATGCATATCGAGCCAGTGGCATATAGTTTTCCCAGCATAACAAGGTGCCTATGCGACCTGCCGGTGTATCCACCACCTTTAATCCTGAGCCATCGCCAAACCCCCACACCATTCGCTCAGGGTTCGTAGGCATTAATTTTCGATGTTTATTGAGCAGGGTGCCTTCTGGACCGATGACGATGACGCTATTGAAAAGGGTAGATCGGCTGAGTTCGCTGTCTCTCTCTTCTATCCCGCAAACAACTGTCAGCTGATGTTTTTTGGCCGCTTGATAAAGTGGAGCGAGGTCATCTGATTTCATATTGATCGCATTGTTCAATAGGCGTTCATGCAATTGCTCTGACAGGTTCCAGTCTCCACCCGGACGCAGGCGCCATACCCAGGCAGGATAACCGGGAATGAATGCTTCGCTGAATACGACCAGATCTGCTCCCCTTTCTGCCGCTTCTTCGATCTTTGAAACCGCTAATTCAATCGTTTTAGTTTTATCCAGAAAAATCGGTGCTGTCTGTACGATGGCTAATTGACTCATTTCTCTACCCTCTAGTTTATTTAGTACCTACGGCAACAAGCATTTCGCAGGGGCCTTCAAATTGACCATTCATTTCAAACTGGCCTAGCGCTTCTTCAATTTCATTCCAGGCTTCATCCTGCTGGGCATCTGATAATCCCGATAACATTTGATGAAGAGCACCAAATGATTCCTGTTCAAACTGCATGCATTCTGCCGCCGATGAGAGTCGAACAGGGGCATTTATTTTTTCAATCTCTATATTTCTCAAACCCGCTTCGGAAAATGCTTTTTCAAGCTTGTCCTCGGCACCCAGGCTAAAAGGCCCTGGCTGACCGGGTAAAGGGGCAGGTAGTTTTGCGCTGCGACGTATAATTGAAACAGGAATTGAGAAGAATGGGTTGCTTTCAGCTGAGGAATAAACCATGGCGCCGACCTTTCCATCGGTTCTCAAATGGTGTTTCATGCCTGTCAGTGCTTTTTGCTGGTCCGGGAAATAAATCAAACCCACTCGAGAAATGATGGCATCGAATGGATCGGCATTAAGCTGTGTTAAATTTTCACCATCTATGACCTGGGTGGAAACATTTTTTAACCCGGTGAGATTGGCTGATATACGGGCAAAGTCCAGGATGTCGGGTGAGAGATCTGTTGCCAGTATATGCCCTGACTCTCCGATGCGTCTGGCAGCAGTTATCGTCTGTTCACCTGCACCGGCAGCCACATCTAGCACTCGACTTCCATTTTTAACCTGACACATATCCAGCATTGTTTCGGTGGCTGGCCCCAGCCATCTAGATAGTAAGGGGCTCCAGCGATGCCAGGCTTCTGCAGCTGTATTCCACTGTTGCAGGGTGGTTTGTTTGTATTTTACGGCATCGAATAGTGGGGGGTTGTTAGTCATGACTTTTATCCTCTGGTTGTTTTGTTTAAGTAAAACTGAGTGTATGCCGATTACTTATGCTTACAATTCTCTAAAAAAAGAAACATAATGTGCAAAAATGCACAACCGGAGAAGTTGCCATGAATTGGGATGACCTGAGATTATTTCTAGAGGTCGCACGCACCGGGTCAATTAGCGGTGCTGCCAAAAAGCTTAATGTCCAGCATTCCACCGTTTCAAGACGATTGCGCAAGTTAGAAGAAAACTTGGGCGCTCGATTAATTGAACGTAAAAATACAGGCTACGAGTTGACGCCTGCAGGTGAAAATATACGGCAGGCAGCGCATAGAATGGAGACTGAAGTACTGCATGTGGATGGTGCTGTGCTGGGCAAAGATTCAAACCTGGTAGGCCCGCTAAAAGTAACCGCTATTAATAACATGGCTTCCACCGTATTAATGCCTATGTTTGCCAGTTTTAGTAAGACCTATCCTCAGGTAGATCTACATGTAGTGGTCTCTAATATTGATTCCAGTTTATCGCAGCGTGAAGCTGATGTAGCGATTAGGCTGACCAACACACCAACAGATACATTGATTGGTAAAAAGCTTGTCACCGTCGCATCCACCATTTATGGCAGCCGTGAATATTTGCAACAACACCGTGAAAATGGAAGCACTCTTAAATGGATAGGAGTGGATTGCTGTACGTTTCATAAATCCTGGACTAGACATGCATGCGACGAGCAATCACATAATTTTTTCAGCGATGATACGTTGTTAACTCTGTCTGCAATACGGGAGGGTTTAGGCGTATCGTATTTACCCTGTTTTATGGGAGATACAGCCCCGCAACTTGAACGCTACTGTGAGCCCGATCCCTCACATAATTTAGGGTTGTGGATTTTGTTACACCCGGATCTCAAACGTACTGCAAGAGTATTAGTTTTTCGCAACCACATTATTGAATCTATCAATAAAATTAAAGCACTGTTTGAAGGAAACCTGCCAGATTCAGATTGATTTTGTTATTTTAAGAAGCAGGATTGAAACACTCTGGATGTAAGAGTAGGTCACCATACTTCCAGAATATTTGAGTTGAAGCTACTTGAAGTGAAATAAATTGATTTGTATGACTCCTTACAGGTAGCAGGTTTATACTTTAATTTCATCCGACAACGGAGGGATTAAAATGAATTTTCTAACACGTGAAAATCAAAAGCATTCGCCATGGAATAAAAAAAGTTAGTTGGTCAGAAATTACCATTTACTGGGTTCTCCATACCGGACATACATGGCAGTAAAGTCTGTGGCTTTCAGTAAAAATACTGAAATTCAAATATATTCAATTAGGCTTAATCATGGACTGAGCGATGTATGGACTCCACCACCCTAATTAACTAGCGTGGTGTCAACTAAAACAAAGGAGTCCATACAATGAAAAAGTCTAACGTAATTGGTATCGATCTAGCAAAGAATGTTATTCAAGTTTGCAAAATAGATAAACACGGCGAGTTAGTTTCCAATAAAGCGATGAGCCCAAGCAAACTCAAAGAATTATTGGCCAAATCAGTCCCCTCAATTGTGGCAATGGAAGGATGCGGATCATGCCATTACTGGGCAAGACTGGCCCGAGCACACGGGCATGATGTTAGAGTTATTAGCCCCAAAAAGGTCAAAGCCTTTCTACAAGGACATAAAACCGATGCCAATGATGCCTTAGCCATTGCTGTCGCCGCAACTCAGGTCGGTATGATATTTAGCCAAATAAAAGAGGTTGAACAGCAATCGCTGCAAACATTAGAAAAAAGCCGCAAATTTTTAGAAAAGGAGCTAACCGCGCTGAGTAATCATATCCGTGCTTACTTGTATGAATATGGCATAACGATGAATAGGGGCAGAAAAAGTTTACGAGAAACGATAGTTGTCGTCTTTGACGATCTCGATACTCGATTACCTCAGTGTCTTAAGAGTACATTAAGGCTACTCTGGGAGCGCTACCAGCAAACCGCTACTCAGTTTGAAGAAGCTGAACAACACAAAGCCGCTTTAGTTAAGCAACTAGAACCCTGTAAAAGGTTAATGGATCTGGAAGGCATTGGTACTGTCTGCGCATCCATGCTGTATGCAAACATTGGCGATGGCAAGGAATTCAAAAATGGTCGGCAGGCGTCTGTTTATATTGGCTTAACCCCGAAGCAGCACAGCTCTGGGGGTAAAACGTATATGCGGGGAATCGATAAACAAGGTGGTAACAGAGAAATGAGGGCGGCCCTATACCAGGGTGCCTTATCAGTCATTTCTCGGTTGCCCTGCGAACCACGCACCAGCAAAGAGGCTTGGTTACTGGAGCTGGTTAAAAGAGCCGGGGTTAAACGGGCCTGCATTGCCCTGGCCAACAAATCCGTCAGAACGGCTTGGGCATTATTAGCCACAGGAAAATCGTACGAGCCCGTTTTACTAAAAAGTTAATGGACAGCGATATTTAAACTAAACAGAAACAATTTATGAAGTTTTTACAACGATAACGATGCATAAAAGGTAAGACCAACCTGCCAAAAACCTGTAACGACCGAAAGCCGTCAAAGGCTACAAAAGCGAAGAGGATGGTGGGTGCGCAAACATCTAAGGCTAGAGGATAGCTTCCTCAACAAGAAGCCGTATATACGCAAGCAGTTTACATTTTTATGCTAATTTAACACTACTGTCCGGTTAAATAAAACAGTACAGCTTAAGGTGCCCAAGTTCTCTGGTCTGCGGTAAAATCGCAGTTATCTAGACAGCAATTTTCCAACCAGGAACTTAGGCATGAAATATCATAACACCGTACTGCATCAGCTATTAAACTTTCTACCCCGTCAACGCTTTCAAGCGGTGGTAGATCGTCACAACGGAGATCATCGAACACGATCATTGAGTTGCTGGGATCAACTGGTCTCACTGCTTTTCAGTCAGCTATCAGGACGACAGTCATTGCGTGACCTGGTGGATAGTTTTAACAGTAAAAATGCTCATCATTACCACCTGGGCACACGACTAATCCGTCGTTCATCACTGGCAGACGCCAACCGAGACCGACCCATCGCTATTTTTCAGGAGACTTTCTTTTACCTACTGGAAAAAGTCCGTGACCGTTTACCGAAACAAGATGCAACAGAGCTGGTCAGGCTGATTGATGCAACGACCATCGATCTCAACATGAATCAGTTTGAGTGGGCAAAGTTCAGATCCTCAAAAGCAGGGATTAAACTCCATACGGTGTATGATCCTCATGCCGAAATCCCGGTGTTTTTCGAGATGACCAATGCTAAAGTGAATGATCGAAAAGCCTTATCATCATTGCCGATGATGCCGGGTATCACTTACGTTGTAGACCGCGCCTACAATGACTATG
>JABHSO010000223.1 GCA_018669845.1 Gammaproteobacteria bacterium
GCCATTAGATGGCCCTCCTCGATTTAACATTCTTTTTGACGTGCCAAATCCTTTAATACCGGCCCTACATACTGTCGTAATCCCTTGTACAAACTCTTTTTGCGATACCTTGGTATCCACACAATATGATATTTACAATCCCAAACAGTATGGCTTAAACTCTGTTGTTCTTTCATTGATTATTCCCTCATCTTTTTAAACTTTAGGTGGTTCACAGATGTGGAAACTTCCGGTGAATCCCGGAATTGTCAAACTTTGATAGTCCACCGGCAGAACTGGTGGTTTACCTATTGTTAATTATATAATCAAGGAAGGTACCTGAGGATCACTGAGAAAAATTTTCAGGACATGTTCCTGGTCAGTCGCATACTTCAGTGCTTTGGATAATGGATTGCTATCAATCAGGTCTTCACGCTGGCGTTGTTCTTCACACCAGGCAAAAAATATTTCACCAATGGTAAGCTATTGTCCGTTCGGTATTGTAACTTTTTTTCCGTTAGCTGTTTTTGACGATTTTTTTTCATAGATATAGAGCTGACCAATAATTTCAAGCACCTGTTCACTGGCTTCAGGTTCGGCTTTTTGAGCCTGATCAAAATAACGCCTTGTGTGTATCCAGCACTGGGCATGAATCACATTGTCCGATTGCGCTGCATATCTTTCATACGCAGCATAACCATCCGTCAGCAGCAGCAAATTGTTATTGTCATTTGATGATCCATTTGTATATATGCACATCGAAAATGAGGCTTGAAGATGTGAGATGCCGAGATAGGGGTGGAGCTTTTGAAGATATGGTTGATAACAAAGTATATAACATCTAGCTAATCGAATTTTCGTAGCGTGATAAGTATGGATAAATTTCAATACTCATTTGGTCAGAATCTTGTGCTAGTATGCTGGCATCGAAAAATTATCATTCTTTGTGGAGTTAATAACCCAAAATGTCTTAATATTGCTCAAAAATTAATATTCCTGGTTTTAGTTTGCTTTGCTGTCATCTCTTGTGATAACTCCAGTGATGACACTGCAAGTATCTCTTTAGTATCCTTGAGTTCTCCAGAGTCTGCTGTTTACAAACCAGCTGAGCCATTTACTGTGGAGTTTGTGATTGAAGCTTCAGGCGATGAAGATAAAGATGGCATTTTGGCAGAGCATGTGGGTATTCAGTTTTATGTTGTAGATGAAAATCATGGTTTTTTCCACGAGGTAGATGTTGATGAAGATTATGATGCAGGAGTGCATTACATTGAAAAACTATTTCCAGGTGAAACAACTGTCACAGCAGAACTAACGGTGCCTGCAAGCCTGGATGAAACAGGGATTTATCATATCAAGGCGGTTGTTGACACTGCTGATGTCGTTAACGGAGATGACAGAAACGATAACTACTCGATTGAAGAACAGCCAGGAACCTATGGTTTGATGTATATCGACCCTGATATCACACACCATGATTTTAAAACCATTTACGCAGAGATAGGTGAAGGCTTTCTGTTGCTACCAGCCGAGACTACTGATGATTCAGACGGATATACCCATTTTGTAACCGATGGTGAAGTTGATCCGAATTATGAAGATCATGTTCATGAAGAGTCTGACTTGATTGGCTATCTAGATGCCATTCATATTGGAGATGCAAGTGATATAAATTCAGCGACTACAGTAACGGGCATAGCCACTGTCAATGGAGTTGAATATGATGTTTTTTTCTGGAATGAAGATAGCGATACGAGTGATGCGGTTGATGATGGTCAATACTCTAAAACAATGAGCATTACGTTTCCTACTTCTAACGAAGAACATTATTTCCCCTGGGATATCGGGATACACGGAACAGATTTATACGATGCACTATTAACTGCTTATGATGAAACGGCAGATGAAAATAGTTTCGAAATTACGCTATTAATAAACCATGATAGTGATTTGGTTGATCAAGATGCTACCAATAATTCGACGACAATAAATGTTCCGTATGCATTTTATAATTCTTCTGAAACAGATGAAGAAATTGAAACACAACTTGGGGAAGTAAGCGCTGTTGACTTAGAGGTTTCAAGTAGAGATGAACCATTTGCCAATAAAACATATACGGGTGGTTCCTATATCAAAATGTATGAAGACTATGGCCAGACATATGGGGATAAATCCAAAATAGCTATTGGAATGGATATAGGCACAAAAAGTTTGATCTTTGCGCATTCACAGTGGGGTATTGGTGCATACTCAACTGCTTGGGCAGAGCTGCCACTTTATATTTTTAATAATTCTATAACCCTCTTAGGAGCAAGTGCCAATGCATCGGTTAACATCACCAAAGCCAATGGTTCCTGGGGTACGGAGGTGGTTTTCCTGGGCTTGACGGTATTAGATGAGGGCGAATCTGCAGGTAGTTATGAAGCTGGTTGGGACAAGACATGGGAAGAGCGGCAAACTTTATTTAGCAGTACTTTTACAATTGTTATTGTTCCAATCAAGGTAGAGGCTGGAATTAACGGCAGTGTCGGTTTTGCGGTTACTGCAGCTATCTTCTAACCCGAGGGAGTGGGAGATGCTGTCAAAAAATGAAGTTTACCCTCCTGCCAAGTCTAATCCTATGGCAACCAGCGAGGATTTTTTGGGGACGTTATCTGGGCTTGAGTTAGCCTCAATGCCTTATGCAGACCTTGAACAACTTCTTTATGACAACCAGATATATTTTCATTTATTAAAAGATCTGTTGAAAAATGGGGTTTTTAATAATCAAGACGAAGCTCGCTTACTTTTAATGATTGGTATTGTAGATGCTCCTCAATCACATACTTTACTAACTGAGATTTTTCTTGATGAAGAGTTTGGAAGCGAAGCCCGTTTTAGAACCCTAATGGCTCTCAAATATTCAAAAAATCCATTACATGAAAAACTGGTAGATGATATTTTTGCTTATTCTGCCCAACCACTTGGTGGGAGAAATGCAGAGTTGTCCCATAGTTCAATGATGGTTCTGGGTATTGTCGTAAGAAACCAAATGAATTCTGAATTTGGACGGGAGCTGAGTTCACGTTTAGCAACAGAACTGAAAGGCTCCCAGAACATTCAAGGAAAAGCAGCGCTATTGAGCGCCATTGGTAACTCTGGAGATTCATTGCATGAGCAAACAGTCTATAGTTATTTATCAGATGACTCTTCAATATTACGAGAGCGTTCAGCTAAAGCTTTGTATCATTTACCTTCAGAAAATACGCTTAATATGTTGAGTAGGAGTTTGGTATCTGAAAAGGAGGTTGGCACACAAAGAGCAATATTGAAAAGTATGGGACCAAACCCTATGAATAAAGCTCAGATAGACCAGGTCTATCAGTTTGCATCAAACTCAGAGGATAGTGATACGCGAAAGGCTGCAATTTTGGCTCTATCCATGCAAAAAGAACATCAGGTCAATGTGAAACCTCAGCTTAAGTCCTTAGTAAAAAAAGAAAAATCAGAAGGTAATTTGAGGGCTGTCATGAGAGCACTTTATAAAAACAAAAAATGATGACATTGGAATCTTTTCAAGCTATTTGGATGTGTTAATACAGCTAATAGTAAATATTATAAGTTAGAATCTGTGGAGTGGTGATACAATTTGAAACCAAACCAAATTCAGCTAATTGTATTATTCGATTATTTAGAGTCTTAACGTACATAGAAACGCACATAACAAATGCTTAAGACATAAAAAAACCCTAACTATCAAATAGTTAAGGCTTTTATGTGGCGGAGAGTGAGTCCGTCAGAATATAATCCATTTAAATATAATACCATCCATAAAACCCTTATAAACAAATAGTCTTATCAGTTTATCTGTACAACCCCGTGTAATGCGATATACTTAAAACCGTACACCGACCGTACACTAAACCGTACACTGATATGGCTAAATTAATAAAACAGCTCACAGACTTAAAAATCAAACGCCTATTCAAGTCAGGCTCATATCCTGATGGTGAAGGCCTTTATTTACAGGTCAGAGAATCCGGCGGTAAAGATTGGTTTTACCGTTATCAGGTGGCTGGCAAAGGGAAGAAACACGGTCTAGGCTCATACCCAACCATTACACTCGTAAAAGCCAGAAATGACGCGCTTGAATGCCGCATCCTTAGAAAGAATGGAATTGACCCCATTGAACATAAGAAAGCCCAAAACCAAAAGAAAGAACTGGAACAGGCAAAGAATATAACTTTCAAAACATGCGCCCTAGCCTATATAGAAGCCCATAAACGGGGATGGAAGAATAAGAAACACCTATCACAATGGGAAAATACTCTAACTACTTATACCTATCCTGTTATTGGAAAAATTGCCGTTCAAGATGTAGATATTGATTTAGTTATGAAAATTCTGGAGCCAATCTGGTTTGAAAAAACCGAAACAGCTTCCAGAGTTCGGCAACGTATAGAAAATATTCTGGATTGGGCAACTGTCAGAAAATACCGACAAGGTGATAACCCCGCTTTATGGAGAGGGCGATTAGATAAGTTATTACCTCAACGTAATAAAGTTCAAAAGCCAAAACACTTTGCCGCTATGGACTATCGAGAGCTACCAGAATTTTTTAGGTCATTACGCAAAAAAGATACAATAGCCAGTAAAGCCCTGGCTTACACTATTCTCACTGTCACCAGAAATGGTGAAGCTAGAGGCGTTACCAGAACCGAAATTGATAATAAGGCTCAAGCATGGATCATTCCTGAAAACCGTATGAAAGCAGAAAGAGAACACCGCGTCCCCTTGTCTGGTGAAGCATTTAAAATAATTAAAGAAATGGAGCCATTTAAAAGACATACAGATGATTTTATATTTCCAGGTCTTGCTCATGCTAAGCCTATTAGCGAAGCCTCATTATTAAAACTGGTAAAATTATCACACCCTACTCTTACAGTTCATGGCTTCAGGTCATCATTCAGAGACTGGTGCGCTGAGCAAACAAACTTTCCCAGAGAAGTAGCTGAAGCAGCCCTGGCTCATATTATTAAAGATAAAACAGAAGCAGCCTATCAACGTGGTGATATGTTTGAGAAGCGCCGCAAATTAATGGATTTATGGACTGACTACTGCTTGAAGGGTAAAACCGAGGCCGATGTAATACCTATAAATAAAGCAGTAAGTTAACCGTGTTTCCCAAGTCTAGCTCGACGGAGCGAAAAGCAGTTACCTTCACTGACTGGCTTGAATTCTAATTTGAAGGATTACACAGGAAGGTGTGTTGTGAATTATGAATCAGAAGACCCCGTCAGCGAATTATATGATCAAAAAATTGAACTAGCTAAAGATGGCGATGTTAAAGCCGCAAAATGGTTACTTCAAAACTTTCACGATTCTATCAGTGAGACGCTAGATAAAGATAAAATGATTTTAGATGGAGCATCGGGGGCAATAGTAAACATCCACCCATCATTAGCAATTTATCTCTCTGACTGTTTCGGTCTATTCCTGGAAAACGAAAATTCATGGCCCATCGATAAAGCGCTAAATCTTTATGAGGAACCTACTGGAGAAGAACTGGATAATCGAAATATTGAAATTTGCTGCGACATCCTTCGACAAAAAGAGAAAACTAGATTCCTTAGAGAAGCTAAACATATTGTCCGAAAAAAATATCCTGGTAGAAGAAACCAATCGATGAGTTTTGAAACCATCAACAAGATCTGGAAAACTTCTGAATGGCAAGAAAATGGAAAAGCTAAATTTGAAAAAGAGAAGTGGCAGTCTGAATTAGAATTGAGCCTAGAAAAAGGGTAATCAACCTCACTTATAAGTACCCTTTTTATTTCTTATCGTTAAGCCTCAAACAGCAATGAATGAGGTTAAACAATGTTACACATTCCAGAAACAGGTTATCTGAGACTCTCTCAGATTATCGGTAATAAAAAAGCCAACCCTCCAACCCTTCCAATTATTCCAGTATGCGCTTCCACATGGTGGGAAGGCTGTAAGTCAGGACGATTTCCTAAGCCCATCAAGCTTTCAGCAAATGTAACAGCATGGAAAGCTGAAGATATTCAAGAACTGATTAAAAGGATTAACTCTGAAGGGGTTGCCGCATAATGAAAAAAGCCCCTACACAAAAAAATGAGCAGAGGCTTAATTTTAATCGTCAGAAATTAAATAATAGCAAACCTCGATCAAGCAGTAAATTAACAAAAATACCTTCTAAGCTAAAACGTGTGACAGGTATGTTAATGGCTGAACCATTAGATTTTATCAGCGCTCAACTAAAGACGCATGATAGATCATTACACAGCACAGTCTCCACTATACAAAACAAATGGGGCATACAGGTCTGTCGCAGGCGCATTAAACGCTCGGGCTATATGGGGGTTCCAACTGCTTGCTGCGAATATCGCATTTTGCCTGATCAATACGAGAAAGCTCGTAAAGCCATGAAGAGGATGAAATAGTGATTGCTTTGCAATGCCAGATTGACAGGGATGTTATCTGGTCAATGTTACAAGGAATACCAGCTTATGATCGTGATATCTGGATAAAAATAGGTATGGCTCTTAAATCGGAATTAGGTAATAACGGTTTCTCTTTATTTGATGACTGGAGCAGTACAGCAGATAACTATGACCCCAAAGCTGTCAAAGCAGTCTGGAAATCATTTAAAGGCAATGGCGTTGCTATCGGTTCATTAATTCAATTAGCAAAAGAAAATGGCTGGCAACGTGATAATAAAACTACAGAAATAGCACCCGAGATAAAGCCATCACCTAAGCCCGTAAAAAGTAACACGCAGTCTTATGCTCTTCGATTGTGGATGTTATCTAATAAAGATGACTCCTATATCGAACAACATCCATATTCAATAAACAAGGGTATTGAGTGGGCAGGTGGTGCGGGTCGTGGTATCGCTTCAAGTCCCATCAAAATTGGAATAAATTCTGATTGCATAATCGTACCTATTCGGACTAATGGAACGGGTAAGGCTCAAGGGGTCCAGTGTATCAACGCACAGGGCCGTAAACAGACATTTGGGGACCTTTCAGACGGTTACTTATTGTTAGGTAATACTCTCGACAAAACCTTGTCATGGTACGTCTGCGAAGGCTGGGCATCGGCTGTATCTATGGTGTTTCATCACCAGAAAGGCAATGGCATTTGCGCTGTTAGCTTCGGCAAGTCCAATCTTGATCGAGTAGCAAAACAAATGGCCTCTGATCACCAACCAGATGAAGTGATTATTATCAGGGAGGATGATTCGTGACAGTTATTAAGCAGGTTTTATCACCCAATAATGAGTTAGGTAATGATCCAAATGATCATAGGGGGAGCGATGACTTTATGGACAAGTTACAGATTAAATCCGTACCTACCGGACTTGATTCATTTGCTCTAAATGGTGATAGCACAGAGATGAAAGCAAAGATGTTAGATGATAAATATATTCTCGGTAAACTGGCCATACTGGGGCAGTCTACGGCAATTTATGCCAAGCCTAATGCTGGAAAAACATTAATCACAATTTGGTTACTTATCCAGTCAATAAAGTCAGGACAAATCAATCCATCAGATGTGTATTACATCAATGCTGATGATAATCATAAAGGGCTGACCTACAAGCTAACACTTGCTGAGCAAAGTGGTTTTTTAATGTTGGCTCCAGGCTATCATGGATTTAAATCCGAGATGTTACCCGACGTCCTTATGGACATGGTTACTTCTGATGCCGCGCAAGGCAAAGTTTTAATTCTCGACACGCTTAAGAAATTCACTGACATCATGGATAAAAGGGCAGCTACAAAATTCAGTGATGTGTTCAGACAGTTTGTTTCAAAAGGTGGTTCTATCATCATGTTGGCTCATGTAAATAAACACAGTAATGCTGAAGGTAAGGTTATCTATGCCGGAACTAGTGACATCGTGGACGATGCTGATTGCTGTTACACACTTGAAGTTATTGACGAAACTAACACTGAAAAAATAGTCGAGTTCACAAACTTTAAAGACCGTGGCGATGTTGCCAAGAAAGCGCTGTTCTCATACAGCTCAACAGACGGGCTTTTATACGGTGATCTACTCAATTCAATTGTTGAACTGGATGATTCTGAATCTAAGCGTATTTCTGCCCTGAATACCATAAAGGGAATATTGGATAAAAACGGAACCCTCATTGATGAGATAAAGGATGCCATAAATAACGGAATTACCGGTAAGGTAAAGCTGATTGAAGCTGTCAGGAATGCCACAGGTGAAAGCAAGAAACGAGTTATCCATGTATTGAAAGAACACACAGGATCAGATACTCGAAAAGCACAATTCTGGACATGCCGTATTGCTGACAGAAATGAGCATATTTACAAGTTAAATAACCCTGCTTTACGATCAAATTTAGGCGGGGTCTGAAAAGGTGACAAACTGGAAAACTGGATTGACCAAATTAATAATATTAGGGATATTTACCAAAAAAATCATCTAAGAGCCGTACTACAGCGTAGTTTATTCAGTTTTACTAGATTGTTCAGTTTATTCAGTTTTATAGTTTTCACTTTATAAGTGTGTTGGGTCCAAATTTAGTTTTCGCAGGATTAATCGATGACTGTAACTAATTAACAAATCTAAAGTAGATAAAAATAGAGGCTTTAAAATGGCAATTAAAACAGGTGGCAGAGTAGCAGGAACCCCAAATAAGCGAACTCAAGATATAGTTGAGAAACTTGATAGCTTTAAATGTGACCCTATTGAAGGGATGGTCAGAATTGCCCAGGAAGCCGAGAAAACAGAGAACCTTTCATTAGCTGGTCAGATGTATAAAGAGCTTGCTCAGTATGTGGCTCCAAAACGAAAAGCCATTGAACTAGATGTAAATAATAAAGGTGATTGGAAGGATGGTTTAACAGAGAGAGACCTTGAATGCTTTTCTGATGATCAACTCCAAAAGTTAATTTATGAAACCCAGTCTGCAGTTGAAGAATTTAAAAAAATCAATGAAGAAATAACTGATGGTAGATGACGTGGTTTAAAGGATAAGTTACAGCGTTCAAGCCATGTCTTACCAGCTGTATTTCATGTCTTTACTAAGCAAGGTATATCTGGAAATATTGTCAGTTAACCAAATTTCTGGGACAGTTTCGACCCAGTAACCTCCGGAATTATTACACACTATAAAAAGAGTTACACCGGAGTTTTTGCAGCTAATAAAAAGAGAAATTATCCATGAGAATTACTGGAGAGGTGAGAAGTGATTATTTCTGATATAAACAACGAGTATTTAACAAAGGATAGAAAGCACCTGAACAGGCTTCAGAGTAGAAGGCGCTCAAAGCTAATTAGAATCGACTATATGAATGTTTCTCCTGAAGCTAAGACAATTATTGATTCTCAGAGAAATAGAGGAATTGACGGAACTGCAAGCGCAATAATTAATAGAATTGTGTTGGAATGGGCAGGTGAAAAAGGGCTTGCTTATGAGAAGGTGAGGTGAGTCGTACTGCAAATAAATTGTATTGACACTTCAGTCTATTAGAGACTGTAAATATATCTGCTTAACTAGTTGCCACAATCCTTGTAGGTTTTATCTAAACATTCGCGGGCCAGTTTCTGTGCCATGCTAACTTCTGAAATAGACATGTCTTTTTGTATATTATCACGCCACCGCCTAGATTCATCATCACCGTTTAAGGCCGCTAAATTCAGCCACATGTGAGCAAGAGTGTAATTTTTAGTTATCGCATAGTACAAACCAAGTTTAAATTGACCAATAGAGTCCCCCTGCTCTGCTGATAATGTTAACCATTTTTTTGATGTGTCATAGTCCTGTAAAACAACTATTCCCTCGAAATAATACCTGCCAATATCATTTTGAGCGCTAGAGTAACCTTGCTCAGCCGCCTTCATAAACCAACTAAAAGCCTTTTTTTTATCAAGCTCAACTATTTTGCCTGTATCATAAAGGCTGCCCAGATGATGTTGTGCTAGATTAAATCCTTTGTTGGCAGACTCAGTATATAAATCAAAAGCTTTTTCTAGGTCTTTATCAATGCCATGTCCTTTTTCGAGCATAGTTCCCAACCAAAATTTTGCAGCAACATTACCATTCTTAACTGCTCGTTGATACCAATTAACAGCAGCCAAATAGTTAATTTTTCCCCCTCCATAACCGAAATTATAATAAAGACCAACTCTAACTTGAACGTCAGCATTACCTTTCTCAGCTAGGGGTAGCCATTCCTTTAAAGCAGTATCCCAATCTCCATTACTAGCAGCCTCTAAACCTATATCAAAATTTGCTGCAAATATAGGCCCTGTTATCACTAAAGCTAGTAGTATGAGAAAGAGTTTCATCTTTATCATATATTGTTTACACATATTCTCTGCCCTACATCCTCGACTTCATCAAATGAGTGATAGCCTATATTATTCAGAAGTAGAGATTATTACTATAATTAAAGCTAATTTTTCAGGCATGATTCTCTCTTTGAATTGGTATGACTAGCGTGACTCGTGAAGAGCCATTTATAAGTGTCAGCTATCTGTTTTGACTTCTGTCAGTATTTGAATCGTGCTTCCGAATTTCCATGTTGTGTTAGTGAGTATTTATGGTTTGCCATTTCGGTAAAGTGTAAAGAAAATATTACAAACTACCCGAAAATGTGTCAAAAAGCTTTACACAATTTCTAACCTGAATCATTACAAAACTTATTCCCACTTGATTACTAAGGTTATATTTATTCTGGTCAAATAATTGCTTGTTAAACTAGATAAGTATTAAAGGAAAAGGGCATGGATAAAATAAAATTACTCGCAGGGGCTTTTATATTGTTGTTCGCCACATCCTCTCAGGGTGTACCCATTCAAGGATCTTTTACCGGGGAAATCTATAGTAGCTCTGAGCGAACAGTGACTGTGCGCGGTAATTCATGGAATATTGTTAACGATGATGCGCTATTGGGAGAATTCGTAACAGGGGCATTCAGTTTTGATACGGATGACCTTACTACCGATTGGGACTCTAATCCGGATGTTGCTAACTATGAAGAAAATGGTGACTTTGATTGGTTGAATATTACCTTTGAGGTTAATGGCACAACGTATGAGAATTCAGATCGAGAGGCTATGTATAGTGGACATTCCTATGACCAAGTTCGTATAGAAGATGACTTTAATTCCAGTGATGGTGAACGTGACTACCTTTTTATCCAAGAGTATCTATCTGAAGAGTCTTTCACCAGACTACACGATATCTGGAATAGCCAAAAGTCATACTTGAAAATCTTTGACTTCACTGGTATTGATTTTATAGATGGATTGTTATTGGAGCAAACAATAACTATCACGGATTTTTCTGATTTTGATGGGGCTTCCGGTGGTTTCAAGGATTATCATCATGATTATGATAGAATTAACAAATACTATAACAGCGGTAATAATTTCCGCTTTAACTTTAATTTGACCTCTTTCACAATGACTGCTGGCAGCAGTGCCCCCACACCGGCCCCAGAACCCTCAATCCTAGCCCTAATGTTCACAGGACTATTCGGTTTAGGATTAGCTCGGTATAAATATTTATAAGCACTGTGAAAGCTATTTTTCTATAACAATCCGTACACCAATCCGTACACGACTTAAATTATACTCATAAAAAAACCCTAAGTATCAACTACTTAAGGTTTATATATGGCGGAGAGTGAGGGATTCGAACCCTCGATACGTTGCCGTATACACACTTTCCAGGCGTGCTCCTTCAGCCACTCGGACAACTCTCCAATTCTTTTTTACTCAGTTTCCTTTCAAGATCTTCAGCTTTTCAGCTAAGGAGCACTTGTGCTCAATCATGAAATATATCCATATATTTCACCCTGTGGGAAGTTCCTGCGTCGCTTTGCAAAATCGTTCCTAACGATTT
The DNA here is from genome assembly GCA_018669845.1 of Gammaproteobacteria bacterium. Lineage (GTDB taxonomy): Bacteria > Pseudomonadota > Gammaproteobacteria > JACNJF01. The sequence continues at coordinate 11,867 of JABHSO010000223.1, forward strand.
TGTCAGCCACTCGGACAACTCTCCAATTCTTTTTGCTCAGTTTCCTTTCAAGATCTTCAGCTTTTCAGGAAGATAATACAGTACTGTAAAATCAGGAGGCGAAGCCTACCTTATGACCACTTTAGTATCAATGCCTGTTGTTTCTTTTCTGCTTGATTTTATTAATTTATTTAGACTATCAGGGCTATAGATAGAATTTCATCAAAAATTATTCTGAATTTGTTAAAATCCGCATTTTTAGATTCCGGGCTAGATATGCTTATAGTTGTTTCCCCTGCAAAAACACTGGATTATGATTCCACTCTGCCAACAGAAGAGTTCACCAAACCAGCACACCTTAAGCAATCTCAACTGTTAATTAATCGATTACGTGATTTTTCTTCTCTGGATTTGTCTGAATTAATGCATATCAGTAGCAAAATAGCCGACCTGAACTTTGAACGTAATCATCAGTGGAAAACACCTTTCACTGTTAAAAATGCACGTCAGGCCATGTTTGCATTCAAAGGTGATGTTTATACCGGGCTGGATGCCTATAGCATGACCGACAAAAATATAGAGTTTGCTCAACAACATTTACGCATGTTGTCCGGTCTTTATGGCTTGCTCCGACCACTCGATCTGATGCAACCATATCGTCTTGAAATGGGTTCCAGGCTGCAAACTAGTTTTGGCAAAAACCTGTATGAGTTCTGGGATATGCAGATTACCGATGCAATCAATAAACAACTCAGAGAAGTTAAATCTGATACTTTAATTAATCTTGCATCGAACGAATACTTTAAAGCCATTAAAACTAAAAGCATTAAAGGGCAGATCATTACACCAGCATTCAAAGATTATAAAAATGGTGAATACAAGATGATTGGTTTCTATGCTAAAAAAGCACGAGGTTTAATGAGCCGTTATATTATTGATCACGAAATTACCCAGGTTGAAGATATCAAAAAATTTGACAGCGAAGGTTATAAATATAAGCCCGCATTGTCTGAAGGAAATAACTGGGTATTTACTCGTCGACAGTAAGTTGCAAGGATTCTATCTGAACTCAGCATTGATATGACTGAAGGTAGGGACATAGCAACAATATAATCAATTTTCAGTGACTTAATGTAATAATCTAACAACGGGTCGGCTTTAATAAAACTATAAAACCTGAAGTAAGTCTTGAATTTTAATTGCTGTGATCTATCACAGTATTTTTGCACTGAAATATTTTATTATGGGCAAATCTATTTATTCACTTAAAAGGCATGGTTGAACTCTCACCTAAAGCACACAAAATACAGGTCATAACCGGTATCATTGTGGCTGTGTTATTTTTTGTAGCCTTGATCACTGTACCCCGTTATTTAAAACCTGCTCTAACCCAGCTTGAAACCATTCAACAGAGAGGGCATCTGAACCTTTTAACTCTTAACGCTGCTTCTACCTATTATCAGGATGCAAACGGTGCTAATGGTTTTGAGTATCAACTTGCTAAATTATTTGCTGAAAGGATTGGCGTTGAACTAAAAATTATACTGGTTAATCAATTTTCTGATTTGTATCCTGAATTAATCTTTACCAGCGGCGACATCATAGCTGCAGGAACATCCGATCAGGATGATGTTAATCACTCGCTTATTGAATATGGCCCGAATTATCACCTGGTGACCCAACAACTACTTTATAAAAAAAATAAACAAATCAGACCTAAAAAACTGGAAGACCTGGAGTCCGGTATTCTGGAAGTTATTGATGGCACCAGCCAGATAAAACTTCTATCTAAACTCAAAAATAAATATCCAGAGCTCTCCTGGAATATTAATACAGATATTGCCACAGAAGAATTAATCGAACTGGTTGATGAAGGACTGGTGGATTACATCCTGGCCGATTCACATGAGATAGCTTTACAGAGAAGGTTTTATCCAGAACTACGGATTGCTTTTGAACTTGGTGATCCTAAACAATTACGCTGGGCCACCAAAAGTTCAGAAGATAAAAGTCTGATTGAAGAGATAATCAAATTTTTCGACACTATCAAAAAAGATGGAAGGCTTGAACAACTCATTCACCGTTATTACAGCCATGTCGCTAAATTCAACTACTCCGATATCCAGACATTCTCTTTGCATGTAAAAGAAAGGTTACCCAAATATCAGGATTATTTTATGCGTGAAGCAAAAGCACAGGATATGGACTGGAGATTACTGGCCGCCATCGGTTACCAGGAATCTTTATGGAACCCTAAAGCAAA
>JABHSO010000097.1 GCA_018669845.1 Gammaproteobacteria bacterium
CATGTCATGAATATGCTTTCCTATAATTATTTCACCAGCTAGTGGTTTTTCAAAGCCAGAAATATCGTGGTCTGCTTTACTAAATGAAAAGCCTGCATATTCTGGCCCATCTTGATCGCCGATTCTGGAATTAGTTGATCATACATTCTGGAAAATGTTGATCACTGATTCTGGAACAAGTTGATCATTTTTACCCTATCAACTCACCCCTCTCATAAAGCATTGAAAATCCCGTTAATTTGCTACGCTTCTTCCTTTTTAGGGAGAGGCCTGCATGCCAACAGAGAAGCTATCAATGCGAAAGATAAAACAAATTCTACAACTCCATTATGAGTCAGGCTTAAAGCGCCGGGCTATTTGTATTGCCGTAGGCACCAGTTATGGATCAGTAGCTAACTATCTCAATAGAGCCGATATTGCCGGAATTACCTGGTCATCTGCCAAAGATATGGATGAACGTGATCTGGCTAGATTGCTGTTTCCTAGCCAATCAACCTCAAAACATCGGCGGTTTGTTGAGCCTGATTATCCCCATGTACACCAGGAGCTAAAGCAAAAAAGTGTCACTAAATTATTACTCTGGGAAGAGTATCGCCAGTCACAGCCTAAAGACGGTTATAGCTATTCACAGTTCTGCCATCGTTACAGAGACTGGCAGAGCAAACAGACTACCTCCATGCGACAGGTACATAAAGCGGGTGAAAAACTGTTTGTTGATTACTGCGGCCCCACCATCCCCATTGTTAACCCAGATACGGGAGAATGTTATGGTGCACAAATTTTTGTGGCTGTTTTTGGTGCGTCTAACTACACCTTTGCCTGTGCATCCAAATCTCAAAATCAGGCTGACTGGATTAATGCGCATGTAAAAGCCTTTGAATTTTATGGTGGCGTGCCTGAGCTTGTTATCCCTGATAATTTGAAAAGCGCAGTGATAAAAACACATCGTTACAAGCCTGATATTAATCCGGCCTATTTACAAATGGCTAGCCATTATAAAACAGCAATTATTCCAGCGAGACCTTATAAACCAAAAGATAAATCAAAAGCGGAGGTCGGTGTACAAATTGTCGAACGCTGGATTTTAGCTCGCTTACGTCACCACACATTTTTTACTTTATCAGCTCTTAACCTGGCGATTAATGAGCTATTAATAGATCTAAATAATCGTGCCTTTAAAAAGCTACCGGGTACAAGAAAAAGCCAGTTTGAAATGATTGATAAACCGGCATTAAAGCCATTACCAAAATCAGCATACCAATATGTGGAAATAAAATCGGCACGTGTGCATATCGATTACCATATTGAGTATGACAAACACTATTATTCTGTGCCGCACCATCTGATTAAAGAACAAATTGAAGTACAGGCCAGCAGTACACTCATTAGTATTTACGCCTATGGCCATAGAGTATCGAGCCATCCACGAAGCTATGTGCAAGGTTCTCACTCAACGCTTACTGAACACATGCCAGAGTCACATCGTGCTATCAGTGAATGGTCGCCGGCGCGTTTTTTAAACTGGGCTGAGAGCATAGGTGAGGCAACTAAAAATGTGGTCTCAACATTGCTGCATAAAAAACGTCACCCGGAACAGAACTATCGCAGTATTTTAGCGCTTTTGAGTCTGGCCAAAACTTATGATAGACAACGGCTGGAAAATGCTTGCGTTCGAGCTATTGATATTAACTCACCTACACGCACCAGCGTTGAATCCATCTTAAAAAATGGCCTGGATAAACTTAATTCAACATACAAAAAATCCAGCGCAAAACAAAATGAACTGCCATTAGATAATCATGAAAATATTCGTGGCGACAAATACTATCACTAACCTAAAGAGAAATTAAAAATGCAGAACCAACAAACCTTACAACAACTCAGAACACTCAAATTAACCGGCATGGCTGATGGCCTTGAGCAACAACAGAATCAACCCTCAACCCATGATGAATTATGTTTTGAAGAGCGTTTATCTTTACTGGTAGACAGGGAAGCAACGCATCGTCATAACAATAAAATTACCCGGCTTTTAAAATCGGCCAAATTAAAGTTACAAGCGAACCCTGAAGATATTGATTACATGCATCCAAGAGGATTAAACAAAAGTCAGTTTGCCAGCCTGCTTAATGGCGACTGGCTGCAACATCATCACAATATTTTACTCACAGGACCAACAGGTTGCGGAAAAACTTATCTGGCCTGCGTGCTTGCAACGCAGGCTTGCCGATTAGGTTTTTCAGTGCGTTACTTTAGATCATCCAGACTACTGGAAGACTTAAGTGTTGCTCATGGTGATGGTCGGTTTAGCAAACTAATCCGCCAACTGGAAAAAACAGATTTATTAATCTTTGATGACTGGGGCCTTGAAATACTCAGCCTGGGGCAGCGCAATGATTTACTGGAGATCATGGAAGATCGACATGGGAACAAATCAACACTGATCACTAGTCAGCTACCTATTAGCAAATGGCATCAATCGATAGGTGATGCCACACTGGCTGACGCCATACTAGATCGACTGCTTCATAATGCGCATAAACTGAAGTTGAAAGGAGAATCTATGCGCAAGATGAAAAGTGACTTTTCGGATGAATCTACAGCAGTAGAATGCTAGTATCCAAGTCAACGCTTTATGAGATTAAAGTGATCAAGTAAAACCAGTATGACTGATCAACTAAAACCAGAATCAGTGATCAACTTGGCCGGAATACGCACTATATATAGCACAAAATTTGCCCAAATCCGAGAAATATAGAATACATAAATAAAACTAAAAGAAACAATGTCTTATCTTATATGTTATTGCTTTAAATCATTTACTTAGTGGTAATAGTAGTGATAATTGTATGAAATATTAAATTTGTACAATTTCTTTAGTGAGGAAAAAACAATTACTACTTTTCATTGTTGTGAAGCCCCTGGTCAATTTATTTTGGCAACCAAAACTTATATAGAAA